>JAQGMU010000500.1 GCA_028292195.1 Ramlibacter sp.
TCACGGAGGACCTGAAGAAGATCACCCTGCCCGTCCTGGTGATGCATGGCGACGACGACCAGATCGTTCCGTATCCCGACTCCGCGCCGCTCTCGGCGAAGCTGCTCAAGAACGGCGTGCTCAAGACCTACAAAGGGTTCCCCCACGGTATGCCCACCACCCACGCCGACACGATCAACGCGGACTTGCTGGCGTTCCTGAAGGAGTAGCACGTCCACATCCATGGCCGCTTGCTCGGAGAGTGGCGGCCCGGAACCCGCAGATCAACGCAAGGCTTCGACCGGGACAGCAAAGAGGTATCCGGCACCGCGCGTCGTCTGGATCAGCTGTGGAGTGCCGGCAAGGACAAGCTTTCGGCGCAGCCGGCCGACCTGAACATCGATCGCGCGCTCATAGACCTCGTCATCGTGAAGCCTCGAGAGCTCCAGCAAGTCGGCCCGTGTCAACACCCGCTGCGGCGATCTGACAAACGATGCCAGCAGATTGAATTCGCCGTTGGAGAGCGGGACCACTCGTCCATCGGGAGAGGTCAGACGGCGCAGGCCGACTACCAGTTCCCAGCCCGCGAACCGGTACGCGCGAACGCCGGAAGTTCGTCCCGCACCGATAGCGGCGGCGCTGGATCTCGTGCGGCGCAGAAGGGCACGAATTCGCGCCAGCAGTTCGCGGGGTGAAAATGGCTTGGTGACGTAATCATCAGCGCCCAGTTCCAGTGCCATCACCCGGTCAGCTTCGGCGTGGCGACCCGTAACGACGATGATTGCCAGGTCGGACTGCTCGCGCAACTGGCGCGCAATCTGCATCCCGTCCTCCCCGGGAAGCCGCAGATCCAGGACCAACAGGTCGATTGCGTCTCGCCCGAGCGCTTCCGCCATGGCACGGCCATTTGAAACCGCCGTCACGCGAAAGTCATAGTCACCCAAGAAGTCCGCGACCATCCGGCACATTGACGGATCGTCATCCACCATCAACACGTGCTGGGCGGAGCCGCTGGCCGTCGGCGCCGTCCACTCCGCATCGCGCCGCAACGGCACCTGGTCATAACCGCTCGCTGCCGATGTCGTGGGGCCGTGATTGACCAGCGCCGTGCCGTTGACCAGTAACGACATGATGATCTCCTCATTCCGGCCCCTATCGATGAGCTGTTTCGCGCCGCAACCCCAATACGCAGGGTCCATCGCTGCGCGAAGCATTGGTAGCGCTCGTGTGCCAGAATATTGCTTCGACAGCCGGATCGTATATGTCGCGTCCTGCGTGATCATTGGCCGCAGGATGCCAATCGACTGTCCTCCTGGCATCACGTTCAGCATCCAATGGATCGACCGGCAGCCGCATGTCCACAGCGAAATCAATCGACAGGGCAAAGTAGGAGGACATGGACTCGCGTTCGACATCTTCTGCTTGGCTCCGCGGAGTGGCAGATGCGCTCGCCGGGCAAGGCATGGACGTGCCGGCTTTGTTCCTGGAGGCGGGGATCGACCCAAGTGCGCTTGACGACGCCGACCGCCGGTGGCCGACCGAGACCGTCAACTGTCTGTGGAGTATGGCCGCACGACGTTCCGGCAACCCGGCGATTGCGCTCGCGAACCCCCAGGCGGTGGACCCGGGTCACTACGGCGTAGTGGGCTACGCGATGATGTCAAGCTCGAATCTGCTGACCGGTCTGGAGCGCTTGATCCGCTACCTTGGCCTGGTCAGCGACGCCGCGTCGATATCACTGGTGCCGGGTGATGGTGGGCGCTTCGTTCGTATCGACTTGTTTGGTGGAAGCACTGCGGTCCCGCGCCAGCGCTCTGAATACGCGATGTTGACTCTCCTGAAGTATTGCCGGTGGATGACCGGCCGCAGCCTGCGACCGCATTCAGTCTGGTTCACATATCCCGTCCCGGAAGACATGCGCCCGTACGACGAAGCGTTTCAAGCCCCATCGGCCTTCGAGCAGGAGTTCAATGGATTCTGCGTGTCCGACCAGGATCTGCTGTCGAAGCTTCCCACCGCCATTCCCCAGCTCGCGGAACTTCACGATAGAGTCGCCCTGGCAGCGCTCGACAAGTTAAAAAGTCCCCGCGCTGCCTACAAGGCTCAGGAGGCGATCCTGAAGAGGCTTCAGGACGGCGAACCCCGTCGCGCCGATGTCGCTGGCGACCTCATGCTCAGTGATCACACATTCAAGCGACGGCTCGTCGAAGAAGGGACGTCATTCAGCGAACTCGTCGACGCCACGCGGCGAGAATTGGCGCAGCAATATCTCACTCAGACAAATTTAGGCCTGATGGAGATCGTCTACCTGCTGGGCTATTCAGACCAGAGCAATTTTTTTCGTGCTTGCATGCGTTGGTTCGGCGAACCACCGGGCAAGTATCGGAGCCACGCCAACGCTTCTTGACGGCTCGCCGACGGCGTGCCGGATCGCTATCTGCGCACCAGCGGAATCTGCAGATTGGTCGGGCGATTCGCTTCGCTGTCGAATCCGCGGCCATCGACGTGGCGGGCGCCCCAGAACAGCATGTCCCGGTGCAGGTAGACGAGGTCGTACTCCATGAAGTTGCGCCCCTCGACAAGGCCGAATGGGGCGAAGGATTTCCCGAACACCCTTTGCGGCACATTGACTTCCCATTTGGCGTAGCCTGCGCCGCCTACCCGATCGAGAATGTCGGCGAACGGTTGTGCCAGCGGCGTGACTGCGTAGTCTTCATCCGCCACGAAGTCCACTTTCCGGGCACCCTCGGCGACGGGGTGATCGCCCTGCCAGCGCATGTGCCCGCGCAAGTCGATGCGCGCGAGGGGCACCTTCGCGTAAGGGTCCGCGCTGTTCACGATCGACAGTTCGAAGCGGTCACCGCCGAGGTACTTGAAGTCGCGCGTGAGGTAGAAGGCCTTGAAGCTGCCGTCCGGGTTCCGCGTTGCGCTTGGCCGTATCTCCGGCGCGATACTGACCCATTCGCCGCGCAAGGCTTCCCTGATTTGTTCGAGTGACATCGTGGCATCCGCTTTCTGGTTCATGGGGCCGCTTCCGGTGCAAGCCGCGCCCAGGATGGCTGCCAGCGTTCCACACACGAACGCCGGCGTGAGGAAGGACCAACCGGGAGACCGCGCTTGCCCTTGCCGGGCCGACCGAGTTTTCATAGCATCGAGTCTGCGCCGCCCGGCACGTGCTGCGCTATCCCGAATCGGCAAATCGAAGGCCCCGTGAACCCGCACCTCTTCGTCTTCCAGGACTTCCACATCCACGGCGCCTCGGCGCCCGAGTGGCGCCAGAGGTACTTGCAGATGTCCCCCGGCGTCATGCGCAGCACCTTGAACGAGTGGTCGACGGGCCGCATGCACGTGTTTCGAAAGTGGATGAGCGAACGGGTGGTGCAGCAGGGCAGCTTGCCGTGCGGGCAGCTGTGTTTCGCACTGCTCGGAAACGACGCGGTCGCCGGCATGCGCGTGCAGGGCCGGGAATTCGGCGCCGGCCACCTCCTCATCCTGCGCGGCGGCCAGGAATTCGAGATCCAGAGGCCGGCCGGCGTGGAGTTGCTGTCGGTGACGTTCAGCGCCGAAGCGTTTTCCGAATTCCTGGATGCGTCGCCCGACGCCGGAAACGCCCGCCGCGCATTGGCCGCGGCCGTGGTCCGGCCCGATGCGGCCGCGCTCGATGCGCTTCGCGAGCGGGTTCGCGCACAACTGGGCTCGCGATCTGCGGAGGCGCCCGCCGACTTCATGCGGGCCGTGCGGGAAGTGCTCGCACGCGGAGGCGATGTCCCGCGGCAGCGGACGTCGAGTGGTGCAGCGGCGTCGCTCGTCAAGGAGTGCCAGCACATTGCCCTGACAGAGATTCGTGAGCAGCCATTGCGCATCGAGGAACTCTGTTCCCGCCTGCGGACTAGCCGCCGTACCCTCCAGAACAGCTTCCGCCAGGTGACGGGCGCCAGTCCCGTCGTCTATTTGCGCAATCTGCGACTGAATGCGGTGAGACGACGCCTCATGTCGACAACCGGCGCCGAGCTGAGCGTTTCGCATGCCGCGATGGATGGCGGCTTCGAACACCTCGGCCACTTTGCGGGAAGCTACAAGGCGCTGTTCGGCGAAACACCCTCGCGGACGGTTCGTCTTGCATCGCCGCCGATCGACCGAGGCGATTGAGCTTCGGCCGGCGCTCTAAATTGCGATGGGAAGGGGCGAGGCCGCCTGTACGCCCATCAGCGATTGCAGCAGCGCGAGGCCCAGCGGCCAGTCCCCGTGGCCGGACTCGACGTTGATGTGCCCTGCTTCCGGCAGTCGGAAGAACTCGCTGCCCCAGGCGCGCGCGTAGGCGCTGGCCAGCCGCGGCGGGCAATGCCGATCGTTGCCGCTGGCGACGACGATGCTGCGGTAGGGCAGTGGCTGGGACGGGACCGGCGCGAAGTCCTGGAAGGTTGCGCGGCGCTCCGGATCCGCGGGCGCGACCAGCAACGCGGCATGCACGCGGCAGGCAACCTCGGGTGCAAGATGCACGGCGGCAATGCAGCCCAGGCTGTGCGCGACCAGGACAACCGGGCCGCCGGCGGCAAGCACGCCGCGTTCGATGCCGCCCACCCAGGCCGCGCGGGTGGGATGGTGCCAGTCCTCCTGCTCGACCCGTCGAGCGCCCGGGAGCTGCTGCGCCCACAGGCTTTGCCAATGTCCGTGCCCGGAGCCGCGCCAGCCGGGCACGATCAACGCGATGGGCCCGGGGCCGGCTGACGGCGCGCCCCAGCCGCCGTCGACGTCGACGGCGCCGCGTTCCGTGTGCCTGGCGGGAGTGGATCTGTCCATCCGGCCCATTCTGCGCAGGCCGGCGCCGAATCCCAACGAAGATCTCGTCCCTAACTTATGGGCATGTACTAATGCCTCGAGAACCCTGGCCGACGCGGGCTTCTTCGCGGACGCGATACAGGAACCTGGCGGGATTCGAAACCGACCAGGATGGTCGAATCGGACGGCATCAGGCAAAGGCCGGGTCGGCAATCTCGCGCCGGCGCAGGACCGGTACGGCGCGCGCCACCGCGAGCGCGATGCGGGCGTGCAGCGCATCGCTGTTCACCCGGTAGTTGTCGAATTCCTTGTCCGTCGCATAAACGCCTATGGGCAGCGTATGGGCCTGGAAGAAACTGAACAGCGGGCGCAACTGGTGATCGATGGCCAGCGCGTGGCGATCGCTGCCGCCCGTGGCCGCCAGCAGCACCGGCACGTCGACCAGCGCATCCTGGTGCACGAAGTCGAACAAGTGCTTGAAGAGGCCTGTATACGTGCCGCGGTAGATCGGGCTGGCCACCACCAGCAGGTCGGCCGTCTCGATCTCGCGCAAGAGAACTTCGACGTCCGCCGGCAAGCGCGAACGCTGCAGCACGCTGCCGAACTTCGGGACGATCTCGCCGAGTTCGATGAGGCGCGTTTGCGCGGGAAGCGCGTCGGCCAGTTCCTCGAGCAGTTGCTCGACCAGCGCGAGCGTGCGGGAAGGACGTTGCAGGCCGCCGGAGACGGCGACGATCTTGAGTTGATTCGACATGTTGAGTTCCGACTGTAGAAGCGATCGCCCCTTGCACCAACGAAGAAGATGCAGGTTTCTTATCGCGAAATGATCCGAGGCCTCAGGACGCGTCTTCTTCCGCATCCTCTCCCATCAGCGAGAGCAGGTGGGCGATGAAGTCGTCCTGCGAAGGAAGCGCAGTGCCCGGCCCCGGTTCTTGCGCGCCGGCCGCAAAGGAGGCGAGCGCAGCAGGCACTGCGACCCACTCGCCGGCATCGCACAGGACGCCCAGCCAGCCCTCCGCGCGCGGCAGGTAGTAGACCCCGGCGTCGTCGTCCGTGGGCTGCAGCACCCGAAGGCCCGCGGCCGGGGCGTCCGCGCCGGCGTCACAGCCGTGCGTCGCGCCAACGCCCCGCAGCGCGTCGGCGATCCGCTGTTCGCACAGCAGCGTGTCCCGCCAGCCGCCTGCGCGGTCAAAGAGCACCACTGCGACCATGGAAAACCTCCTCGAAGAAACGGTGGGACGGACGGCGCAGGCCGGGGTTTTCGCGCGAATCGGCAGCTCAATGCAGTCCTGCGTCGGAATGAATGGCCGGTTCGGCCCGGTGGTCGAGGAAGTCACTCAACACGTCGTCGCGCAGCCGGATGAATGCAGGGTCGCTGCGGTTGCGCGGATGCGGCAGGGGCACGTCGACGACGCGGCGGATGCGGCCGGGCGATGGCTGCATCACCACCACGCGGTCGCCCAGGAACACCGCTTCCTCCACGTCGTGCGTCACCAGCAGCATCGTGATGCGCTCCTTCTGCCAGATGCGCTGCAGCTCGTTCTGCATCCGGGAGCGCGTGAGGGCATCGAGCGCGCCGAAGGGCTCGTCGAGCAGCAGCACGCGCGGGCGATTCACCAGTCCGCGCGCGATGGCCACCCGCTGCGCCATGCCGCCGGAGATCTGGTGCGGCCAGGAGCGCTCGAAGCCGCGCAGGCCCACCAGCGCCACGTGCTCGGCAACCAGTTCCGCCTTCTGCCGCGGGGTGAAAGGCGCGTTGCGCAGGCCGACCGCGATGTTCTGCTCCACCGTCAGCCAGGGAAAAAGCCGGTGGTCCTGGAACACGATCCCGCGCTCGCGCCCGGTGCCGGCAATCGGCTGGCCACCCAGCAGGATTTCGCCTTCGAACTCGGTGTCGAGACCGAGGACCAGCCGCAGCAAGGTGGACTTGCCGCAGCCGCTGGCCCCGACGATGCTGACGAAGCTGCCCTCCGGCACGTGCAGGTCGATGTCGTGCAGGACCTGCAACTCCCCGCTGCGGGCCTGCGCATGCGCATACCGCTTGCCGAGGCCGCGGATGACGAGTTCGCTGGATGTGGAAGTCAAAACAGTGCTCATGGGATTCTCAATCGTTGCCACGGGACCAGCGCAGGAGGCGGCGCTCCAGCGCGCGCGCCGAGGCGTTGGTGAGCCAGCCGATGGTGCCGACCACGACCATGCCGAAGATCACCAGGTCCATCTGGAAATGCTCGCTGCCCTCGATCAGGAGGTTGCCGATGCCCTTGCCGGCGACCAGCAGGTACTCGGCACCTATCGTGGCCAGCCAGGAGTAGATGAGCGCGAGGTACACGCCCGTGAAGATCGCGGGCAGCGCCGAGGGCAGCACCACCTGCGTGACGGTCTGCCAGCGCGTGAACCCGTAAACCCGCGCCACCTCCAGCAAGCCGGCGGGCACGGTGCGGATGCCCTCGCAGGTGTTCACCACTACCGGCACCAGCGCGGCCAGCGACAGGAACGCGACCTTGGCCACGTCCCCCAAGCCGAACCAGACCGAGATGAGCGGGATCCACGCGAACAGCGAGATCTGCTTGAAGGTGTTGAAGCTCGGCCCCACGATGCGGTTGAAGAGCGGCGAAAGCCCCAACAGCGCGCCGAGCACCAGGCCCGCAAGGGTGCCAATGGCGAAGCCGGTGGCTTCGCGCGCGAGACTCGCGCCCAGGGCCCGCCACAGGCGTGCGCTGGCTACCTGGTCGAGCGCCGTCTGGAACACCTTGGCCGGCGACACCAGCAGCGCCGAGTTGACGATGTCCAGCGAAGACAGCAGCCACCACAGCGCGATGGCCGCCGCCGGCAGCACGAGGCCGCGCCAGCGGCCGCCCTCGGCCGGCCGCAGCGGCTGCAGGGCAGCGAGTTCGCCGGCGTCCTGGCCCGCGGCGCTCATCGTGCACCTCCCGGGCGACGCCCGTGCGCCACCGCCTCGAGCCGGTCCAGCAGCCGGTCGATGGCATAGCCGATCGCTCCGACCACGATCACGGCGGCCATCACCAGATCCAGCTGGAACAGTTGCCGGCCGTAGACGATCAGGTAGCCCAGGCCTTCGCTCGAAGCCACCAGTTCCACCACCACCAGCGACAGCCAGGCCTTGGTGAAACCAAGCCGCACGCCCGTGAAGAGGGTCGGCACGGCATGCGGCAGCACGATCTCCAGCACCTGCTGGCGCCGGGTGTAGCCGTACACGTGCCCGACCTCGCGCAGCGCCACCGGCGTCCGGCGGAAGCCTTGCAGCGTGTTCAGCGCCACCGGCACCAGGGCGGCCTTGGCGATCAGGATGTATTTCAGCGGCTCGCCGATGCCCACCAGCAGCAGCACGAAGGGCAGCCAGGCCAGCACCGGGATCTGCACCAGCGCGTTGAACGTGGGCAGCACGTAAGCCTCGAAACGGCGCGAAAGGCCCATCGCCGAGCCGAGCACGAGCCCGAGCAGCGTGCCGATCAGGAAGCCGACGCCCACGCGCGTGAAGCTGGTGCTGACGTGCAGCCAGAGATCGCCGTTGACTGCCAGGTCGCGCAGCGTCTCCCAGACGAAGCGCGGCGGCGGCAGCACCTGCGGCGAGATCCAGCCCCGCTCGGCGCCGGCGAACCAGAGCGCCATCAGCACGGCGGGCAAGAGAAAAGGCAGCGCACGGTCAGCGACCTGGCGCCACGGCAGCGGCGCGCGCGCCGGTGGGCGCAAGACGTCGGAAGGCAGGACTGCGGACATCGGGTCTCCCGGGCTCAACGGGAGGCGACGGGCTGGGTCGCCTTCGGCCGGCCTCTGGCATCGGCGGGCGTCCAGTAGTTCTCCACGCCCTGCTTCTTCAGGGCCACCTTCAGGTAGCGCGTGTCGAACCAGTCATCGACCGTGACTTCGTGGCGGATCAGCCGCAGCTTGAGCGCGTCGGCGACCACGGCTTTGTAGCGCGCGACGATGAAGTCGTCGACGAGCGGCGAGTTGCGCGCGGCCAGGGGCTGCTGTTCGAACTCGGAGGCCCACGAGGCGACCGGCGTTCCGCTGCGGGCCCAGATGCGGAACAGCTCGTCGCGGTTCTTCTCGTCCGATGACCAGTGCGCCGCCCGCACGAACACGTCGACGACGCGCTGCACCTCTGCGGGGTTGGCCTGTTCGAAGTCGCTGCGCACCAGCAGCGCGGCCTGGCGCGTGAGGGCCGCGTCCTGGCCGCGGGTGGAGTAAACGACCTTCGCCAGCCCCTGGTCACGCAGCTTGAACCATTCGTAGCCGCCGAAGGCCGCGTCGACGCCGTTGGAGACCAGCGCGGCCTGCGAGCTGCCGGTATCCAGGTTGACGCCCTTGACGTCGCGTTCGGCGAGCCCGTTGGCCGCCAGTGCATTGATGGCGACGAGGTGGCCGTTGGTGCCGCGGAAGATCGCCACGGTGCGGCCCTTCAGGTCCTTGATCGAGCGGATCTCCGACTTGACGGGCGTCACCAGGTACAGGTTGTTGCGCTGGCCGCTTACCAGCAGGACCTTGGTCTTCAGTCCGTTCGAGCGGCCGACGATCGACGGCAGATCGCCCTGGTAGGCGAAGTCGATCTGCCGGTTCGACAGCGCCTCGTTCACCGCCGGGCCCGCGCCCCTGAAGAACAGCCATTCGACCTTGACGCCGGAGCCCTTGAACTCTTCTTCCAGCCAGTTGTTCACGCGCGCCACGCCGCCGGGCGAGCCGCCCCAGGTGACCGGGTCTCCGCCGCCGGCCGTGGCGACGCCGATGCGGATGACCTCCGGCGCGGCGTACGCGGGCGCGGCCAGCGCCAGGCCCAGGGAAAGAGCCGCGCCCCAGCGGCGCGCGAGTGATTGCAGGGTCCGGGTGATCATCCGATGTTTCCTTTGTTCGCGGCCAGCTTGCGGCCGACTTCGGTGCCTTCGAAGAAGCGCGGGTTGGCCTCGGTGTAGAAGCGATGGGGGTTGTCGAAGACGAAGGCCCTGAAGTCGGCGGCGCCGAGCACGCCCTGTTCCACCAGGTCCCAGGTTTCGGCGAGCGGCTCGGTGAACTCGGGTACGTCCCAGTGGCCGACGTCGGAAGACCAGATCGCGTTGATCTTCACGCCCAGCGGGTTCACGCGGTCGTTGAACGCCGCGGCAACCGTGCGGTCGTCGGCTTCGGAGCCGAAGAAGAAGCTGTTCACCCAGCGGTCGCGGATGTCTTCGACGCTTTCGATGCCGGCCAGCGCGAAGTCGTCGATCTCCGACTCGTTGGGCTCGCGGCTGTGCGGCAGTGCGGAGATGCCGAGGCTGTCGCGCAGCAGCGTGGACTTGTCGAGCGTGCGGCCCTTCAGGTACTCGCCGCCGTAGCGCTCGAACAGCGACGCCAGCAGGTCGATGTCGGCCTCGGCCGGATCGTAGTTGCGCACCGCGTGGCGGTTGCGTTTCTCCCAGCGGTCCACCAGGTGCGTGTAGACGTGCGAGCCCCAGTCGGCGCCGCCTTCGAGCAGGCCCACCCGCAGCCCGGGGAAGCGCCGCGTGACGCCGCCGAAGAACAGTGCCTTGGCGAAAGCCTGCGAGCCGTCGGCGAAGTGGCCGACGTGATTGTTCATGTAGTTGCTGATCGACGACCGGCCGGTCCAGCCCTGGCTGCCGTAGTGGGTGGTGACCGGCACGCCGAGTTCCACCACTTTCGCCCAGAACGGGTCGTAGTCGTGCTCGCTGTCGATGCCGTAGAAGTCGATGTAGCCGGCGTGCTTCGCGACCTCCGGGTGCTCCTTCGCGGGGTACTTTTCCGCGATGGCGCGGATGGGCCGCCGCACGCCGCCAGGGATGTTGATTACCTTCAGGCCCAGCGTCTTCACGGCGAACTCGAGTTCCTCGATCGCTTCCCGTGGCGTATGCATGGGAATGCCGGCCACGGGCGTCAGGCGGTCGGCATAGGGCCGGTACTGGTCCGCGTGAAAGTGGTTGAGCGCCCGGTGCAGCGGCTGGCGGTACTCGCTGCCGGCCGCGGCCGGCGACAGGACGTCGTTCGGGAACAGCACCGAGTAGTCGGAACCCTGCTCCCCGAGGCGCTCGTGCAGCAGCGCGGGCAGCGTGTAGGTCGCCAGGTCGTAGGTGTTCCGGGTCACGCGGGCCCACCACGGCGCACGCAACGTCCGGTGGAACTGGCGCTCCTCGGCGCTCTGCTGGTACCAGTCCTTGCCGCCGCTGCGCGTGACGAATCGGCCGCCCAGCGCCTTGCGCAGTGCGTCGACCAGCTTGCTGCCGCCGTACTGCGCCACGTAGTCCTCGAGCACCGGAGCGAAGCTGTTGACGTGGACGTCCGTGTCGATCACGGGATGGCTGAGGCCGGCCTTGACCGCGGCGGAACGGGAGGCATGCACCTGCTTGAGACGATCGTTCATGATTACCTTTCTGGAGTGAGTCGAGTCAGGCCGCGAGCTCGCGCGCCGCAGCCGCATAACGGCTGGGCGGCCGCTCCAGGCCGAGGTTTTCGCGCAGCGTTCGGCCTTCGTAGGCGGTGCGGAACAATCCGCGCCGCTGCAGTTCGGGCACCACGAGGTCGACGAACTCGTTCAGCGACTGCGGCAGCACGGGCGGCATCACGTTGAAACCGTCGGCCGCGCCGTTCTCGAACCACTCCTGCATGCGGTCGGCGATGGTCTGCGGCGTACCCACCACGACCCAGTGCCCGCGGGCGCCCGCAAGGTATTCGTACAGCTGTCGCACCGTGAACTGCTCACGCCGGGCGAGTTCGATCACGACGTGCGCCCGGCTGTTCACGCCCTTGGGCGGCTCCGGGTAGTAAGGCGGCACGGCATCGAGATCGAAGCGGCGCAGGTCGGCGAGCGGCCAGAAGCTGCCCAGCGTGTTCAGGCCCACGGCGGGATGGATCAGGCCCTGGAGCTCGGCCCATTTCGCGCGCGCCTCGGCCTCGGTGCGGCCGATCACCGGGGAGATGCCGGGGAGCACCAGCAACTGGCCGGGCCGGCGGCCGTACTTCGCCATGCGCCCCTTCACGTCGCGATAAAAGGCCTGCGCCTCGCCCAGGCTGGTCCACGCGGTGAAGATCGCCTCCGCGGTCGCGGCCGCGAGTTCCCTGCCGTCCTCCGAGGACCCGGCCTGCACGATCACCGGGTGGCCCTGCGGCGGGCGCCCGATGTTCAGCGGACCCTTGACCCTGAAGTGCTTGCCCACGTGGTTGAGCGGGTGCAGCTTGCGCGGATCGAAGTACACGCCCGAGGCCGGGTCGCGCAGGAACGCGTCGTCCTCGAAGCTGTCCCAGAGGCCCTTGACCACCTCGACGAACTCGCGGGCGCGTTCGTAGCGCACGGCCGGATCGGGATGGGCATCGAGGCCGAAATTGCCATGCACGTTGTCAGCTGCCGTCGTGACGACGTTCCACGCCGCGCGCCCCTTGCTGACGTGGTCGAGCGAGGCGAACTTGCGCGCCAGCAGGAACGGATCCTCATAGGTGGTCGACGCAGTCGCCACGAAGCCGATGTTCTTCGTCACCGCCGACAGCGCGGCCCAGAGCGTCACCGGTTCGAAATACGACACGCGGCCCTGCCGGCGCAGCGACTCCTCGTCGCCCTTGTGCTGCACACCCGGGCTGTCGGCCACGAAGACCTGGTCGAACAACCCGCGCTCGGCGGTCTGCGCGACCTCGATGTAGTGGTCGATGTTGGTGCCCGAATCGGCCTGTGACCCAGGATGTCGCCAGGCGGCGATGTGATGGCCGGTGGCCATGATGAATGCGCCCAGACGCATCTTCCGATCCGACATGTCGATCCTTGTTGCCGTGAAGACCACGGACTGTAGGGATGCGACCTCGCGCTGGGAAATGGTCATTTGTCGTTTGCACAGAACGAAACTGTCCGTGCGATTGCACGGACACCTTGGTTGTTTGCATATTCGCAAATGCTTCGTTCGCGGGTGGCGTGTCCCGAATGACAGCCCCTCGCTGCACCCAGCTACGTCGACTGCCACGTCGGCCCGTTCTGGAGCGTGAACCAGGATGGGTCGCTGCCTTCGCCGAGCAGGCAGGGGACGCACCAGCCACTACGCCGTTCTCATGCGCCAGCCCTTCGGAGGGCCGACGTGGAAATGTTCGTCAAGGCAAAAGGCTAAGGGCTGGTTCTACACAAGTTGCCGTGCCATCTCGTGGCGCGGCGCCGAGCGGGGGCTGCGCCTGTCCCGGCGTTCCGGAATCTGGTGGCCAGGGGGAACAAGCTGTGCGACCGGACGTACATCGGGCGCAGGGGCCAAGGGCCGGAGGGTGATTGCGAT
>JAQGMU010000588.1 GCA_028292195.1 Ramlibacter sp.
GCCGGCCGATGGCGCGGAAGACGTCCTGCATCGCCGGCGCCTGCCCCAGCATTTCCGGCGTGGCGGCCATGCGCTCCTCGGCCACTTCCTCGCGCTGGCTTTCCTCCACCGCGCGGCGGATCAGCTCGATCGCCTTCGGCAGGTCGAACGGTTTCGGCAGGTACTCGAAGGCGCCGCCCTGGAACGCGGAGACCGCGCTGTCCAGGTCGGAGAAGGCCGTCATGATGATGACCGGCAGGCCCGGATGCTTTTCCTTCACCTTGGTCAGCAGGTCGAGGCCGGAGCCGCCCGGCATGCGGATGTCGCTCACCAGGATCTGCGGGCCATCCTCGTCGGTGCCGCTTTCCAGGGCGGCTATCACTTCGCGTGCGTTGGTGAAGCTGCGCGTGGGCAGGTCTTCGCGCGCCAACGCTTTTTCAAGTACGAAGCGTATGGATTGGTCATCGTCAACGATCCAGATCGGCTTCATGTTTTCCTGGTCCCCTCAGAGCAGCTTGCAGATGTTCTCGTCGTCAGGGCAAGGGGATGAGGATCTTGAAATCCGTCCGCCCCGGCACGCTGTCGCACTCGATCAGGCCATGGTGCTGCTGCACGAAGGTTTGCGCCAGCGTCAGCCCCAGGCCGGATCCGCCCTCCCGCCCACTCACGAGCGGATAGAAGATGCGGTCCTTGATCGAGTCCGGTACACCGGGCCCGTTGTCGATGACATGCAATTCCAGTGCCAGTCGATAGCGCTGCTTACCGAATGTGACCTGGCGGCCGACGCGCGTACGAAATGTCAGCTGGGCATCGCCGGCGCCAATGCGTTCGGCGAGCGCCTGGCAGGCGTTGTGGGCGATGTTCAGCACGGCCTGGATCAGCTGTTCGCGGTCGCCGCGAAACTCGGGGATCGAGGCGTCGTAGTCGCGCACGAGCTTCAGCCCGCGCGGAAACTCGGCCAGGATCAGCGAACGCACGCGCTCGCAGACCTCGTGGATGTTGACGTCGCCCACCACGTGCGGCCGGCGGTGCGGCGCCAGCAGGCGGTCCACCAGCGCCTGCAGCCGGTCGGCTTCGTGGATGATGACCTTGGTGTATTCCTTCAGCTCGCGCGAGTCGATTTCCATTTCCAGCAGCTGCGCCGCGCCGCGGATGCCGCCCAGCGGGTTCTTGATCTCGTGCGCCAGGTTGCGGATCAACTCCTTGTTGGCCTGGGCCTGGTCGATCAGGCGCTCCTCGCGGTCCTGCCGCGTCTGCGCCTCCAGCGGCAGCAGCTCCACCACGAACTCGTCGGGATTCTCGGTTTGCGCCAGCACCACGTGCACCGGCAGCACCTCGGCCTGGTGGCGCAGCAGGCGCGCGTCGTAGCGCAGCGCCGCGTACTCGTTCACGCGCGCGCCATCGAGCGCCGTGCGCAGCACGTGCGGCTGGGAAAAGAAGGAGAGGAAACTGGAGCCTTCGATGGTGCGGCGCGAGGAGCCGACGGCGTCCTCGAGCGCGGAGTTGGCAAACAGCACCGTGCCGTCGCCGCGCACCACGGCCACCAGGGTGGCCAGCAGGTCGAAGGACTGGAAGCGGGACTTGTTGTTCAAGTCCTCATTTTGAGGCCGTGCCGCTGCTGCGGCCGAGTTCGCGCTTGAGTCCGGCAATGTCATTCTCGTTGCGGTCGATCGCGGCCTTCAGTTCGGCAATGCGATCGAGGTATTTCTGGTGGTTGCGGTGCTCCGGGCCCAGCATCTCGGGCTCGCCGCTGTTGTATTCCCTGACCAGGTCGCCCTGGCGGGCTTCGGCCTTCTTCAGTTCGGATTCGAGGATGGCCCGGGCATCGCCGTCGCGGGCCTTCTGGTCCGCCGAGTCCACCTTCTGGCCGCCGCTGCCGGCCGACTGCGGCGCCGTGGCCACGCGCACGTCCTTGCCGGCGCCATTGACCTTGGTGCCCTGGACCACCGTGACGTTGCCGCCTTCGACCAGCTTGCAGTTGTGCGCCTTGGCCTGGGCCTCGTCGTTGGTGTAGTTGCTGTTGCCGCAGCGCCAGATGCGGCCCTGCGCCTGGGCGGGTTGCGCAACGAAGGCAAAAACGGCCAGGGGAATCAATGCGAACGCGTACTTCATGCTGTGCTCCTTGCATCCCGGGATGCGCAGGGGACGGCCTTTCAGTATCGCGCAACTTATGCAGAATGCCAAATAAGGTGTTGATTTAAAAAGAAAAGGGGCGACTTATGTCGCCCCTTTGCCGCTTGGTCCTGTAACTATTTACAGGCTTACAGCGAGTAGTACATGTCGAACTCGATCGGGTGCGTCGTCATGCGGAAGCGCTGCACTTCCTGCATCTTCAGCTCGATGTATGCGTCCAGCATGGTGTCCGTGAACACGCCGCCCTTGGTCAGGAACGCGCGGTCGCCGTCCAGGTACTCCAGCGCCTGGTCGAGGCTGTGGCACACGGTCGGGATCTTCGCGTCTTCTTCCGGCGGCAGGTGGTACAGGTCCTTGGTGGCGGCTTCGCCCGGGTGGATCTTGTTCTCGATGCCGTCCAGGCCGGCCATCAGCATGGCGGCGAAACCCAGGTACGGGTTGCAGGTCGGGTCCGGGAAACGCACTTCGATGCGGCGGCCCTTGGGGTTGGCCACGTAGGGAATGCGGATCGAGGCCGAGCGGTTGCGCGACGAGTAGGCCAGCTTCACCGGGGCTTCGAAGCCGGGCACCAGGCGCTTGTAGCTGTTGGTGCCGGGATTCGTGATCGCATTGAGTGCGCGGGCGTGCTTGATGATGCCGCCGATGTAGTACAGCGCGAAGTCGCTCAGGCCGGCATAGCCTTCGCCGGCGAACAGGTTCTTGCCGTCCTTCCACACGGACTGGTGCACGTGCATGCCGGAGCCGTTGTCGCCGACGATCGGCTTGGGCATGAAGGTCGCGGTCTTGCCGTAGGCGTTGGCCACGTTCTGCACCACGTACTTCAGCAGGATCGTCCAGTCGGCGCGCTGCACCAGCGTGCTGAAGCGGGTGCCGATCTCGTTCTGGCCGGCGCCCGCCACTTCGTGGTGGAACACCTCGACCGGGATGCCCAGCGACTCGAGGATCAGGGACATTTCGGCGCGCATGTCCTGCGTGCTGTCGACCGGGGGCACGGGGAAGTAGCCGCCCTTGAGCGTGGGACGGTGGCCCTTGTTGCCGCCTTCGATCTTCTTGCCGCTGTTCCACGGCGCTTCGTATTCGTCGATCTCGACGAACGAGCCGCTCGGGCCGGAAGACCAGCGGACGTCGTCGAAGATGAAGAATTCGGGTTCCGGGCCGAAGAAGGCGGTGTCGCCCAGGCCGGAAGCCTTCAGGTAGGCCTCGGCGCGCTTGGCGATCGAGCGCGGGTCGCGGTCGTAGGCCTTGCCGTCACCGGGCTCGAGCACGTCGCACGAGAGCAGCAGCGTGGTTTCTTCGAAGAAGGGGTCGATGTTGGCCGTGTTCGGGTCCGGCATCAGCAGCATGTCGGAGGCTTCGATGCCCTTCCAGCCGGCGATGGACGAGCCGTCGAAGGCGTGGCCCGAAATAAACTTGTCTTCGTCGAAGTGGGACACAGGCACGGTCACATGCTGTTCCTTGCCGCGGGTGTCGGTGAAGCGGAAGTCGACGAACTTGACTTCGTTCTCCTTCACCATCTTCAAGACGTCTGCGACGGATTTGGCTGCCATCAGGTTTCTCCTGGGGATTTGGTTGTTGAAAGAATTGGGGTTGCGGCGGCAGGGGATGCAGGTTCTGTGCCAAAGCTTGGTGCATTGGCCTGAGCGCGCAGCCCGGCGATTCTCCACCAAACCAAGGCCTATTCTTGCGCCAGGCCTGCACTTTTCACGGGTCGAGGCACCGCGCCGGTGCAAAACGAGCGATGCACCGGTCCAGTGCTACTCAGCTTCGCACCAATTCAGGGCCTAAACGGACACCCAGTTTCTGCAGGCCGTCGAGCAGCGTCGGGTAGGCCGCATCCACGTCCGCGGGCGCGCCCTTGACCCCCAGGTCGATGTGGCGGCCGTACTCCGGGTGGTCGACGCTAGGCAGGCTGAACACCTTCACCTGCGGGTGCTCGCGCTCCACCTGCTCCATCAGCGGCGTGAGGGTGGCCTCCATCGAGCCGAACACGATCACCGATTTCTCGACGTAGGCGTCGCGGCGGAACAGGTGGCTGTACTTCGTGTCCAGCACCCACTCCATCATCGGCCAGGCCATCACCGGGAAGCCGGGGACGAAGTGCACGTCGGCGATGGTGAAGCCGGGGATCTTGTTGTACGGGTTGGGAATGATCTCCGCGCCCACCGGGAACACGCCCATGTTCAGGCGGTGGATGTTGTCGGGGCGGTCCGGCTCGTAGGGGGTGCCCTGCTCTTTCGCCGTGTCCTGCATCCGTTCGCGGATCAGCGCTTCGGCGCGCGGGTGCAGTTCCAGCGGCACGCCCAGCGCCTTGGCGGCGCATTGGCGCGTGTGGTCGTCCGGCGTGGCGCCGATGCCACCGCAGGAGAACACGATCGCCCTGGAGTCGAAGGCGCGCCTGAGCGTCTGCGTGATGCGCTCCGGCGAGTCGCCAACGTAGTCGGCCCAGGCGAGCTGCAGGCCGCGGGCGGAAAGCAGTTCGATCAGCTTGGGCAGGTGCTTGTCGGCGCGCTTGCCGGAGAGAATCTCGTCACCAACGATGACGAGGCCGATGTCGGGAGTGGGCGGGGAGGAGGCAGTCATTCCGGTAATCCTACCGGTGTTGGCGCCTGCCCCTGCGGCAAGCACCAGCCCAGCCGTTAACATTGGCTGCTCATGAGTGCAATCGTCCCTGTCATTCTCTGCGGCGGCTCCGGCACGCGGCTCTGGCCATTGAGCCGCAAAAGCTTCCCCAAGCAGTTCGTGCCGCTGGTGGGCGACAAGAGCCTGCTGCAGCTGACGCTGGAGCGGGTGGCGGGCCTGGGCCCCCAGGTGCTGGCCGTGGCGGCCGACGACCACCGCTTCCTGGTGGCCGACTGCCTGCGGCTGGCCAAGCTCGAAGGCACCGTGCTGCTGGAGCCGGTGGCCCGCAACACCGCGGCGGCCATGGCGCTGGGCGCGCTGCAGGCGAAAGCCGACGACCTGCTGCTGTTCTGCCCGGCCGACCACCACATTCCCGATGCCGCGGCCTTCCACGCCACGGTGCGCCAGGGCGTGGCCGGCGCCGAAGCGGGCGCCATCGTCACCTTCGGCGTGGTGCCCAGCTTCCCCAGCACGGCCTACGGCTACATCCGGCAAGGCAAGCCCCGGCCGGACGGCAGCCTGCAGGTGGCGCAATTCATCGAGAAGCCGGACGCGGCCAGTGCGCAGCAACTCCTGCTGCAAGGCGACACGCTGTGGAACGCCGGCATCTTCCTGGCGCGCGCCAGCGTGCTGATCGCGGCGCTGGAACAGCACGCACCCGACATCCTGGCAAGCTGCCGCGCGGCGATGCAGGAGGCCCGCGTCGAGCCGGCCGGCGCCGCCACGTCCGGCGCCCGCTTCCTGCGGCCGGACCGGGCGGCCTTCGAGGCCTGCCGCTCGCAGAGCATCGACTACGCCGTGATGGAGCCCCACAAGGACGTGGCCGTGGTGCCGTTTCGCGGCCAGTGGAGCGACGTGGGCAGCTGGAACGCGGTGGCCGACCTGACGCCGCCCGACGCCGACCAGAACCGCATCGAGGGCCAGGGCTGGGCCCATGGCGCCACCAACACCTTCATCCATGCGCCGCACCGGCCGGTGGTGGCCCTGGGCACGAAGGACCTGCTGATCATCGACACGCCCGACGCGGTGCTGGTGGCGGACCGCGCGTCCGCCGAACAGGTGAAGGACGTGGTCGCGAAACTCGAGAAGGCCAACTCGGCGCAGGCCAGCCTGCATCGCAAGGTGGTCCGCCCCTGGGGCTGGTACGACAGCGTGGACGCGGGCGAGCGCTTCCAGGTCAAGCGCATCGGCGTCAAGCCGGGCGCTTCGCTCAGCCTGCAGAAGCACCACCACCGGGCCGAACACTGGATCGTGGTGAAAGGCACCGCGCAGGTCACGCGCGGCGCCGAAACCTTCCTCCTGAGCGAGAACGAGTCGACCTACATCCCGATCGGCGTGGTGCACCGGCTGCACAACCCCGGCAAGATGGAACTCGAGATGATCGAGGTGCAGTCCGGCAGCTACCTGGGCGAGGACGACATCGTCCGGCTGGAAGATACCTACGGCCGTACGAGCTGAGCGCCGTTCCGCTTGGCGATTTGGTGGGGTGCCTTCCGGCAACCCACCCTACGGGGTCCGGAACTTGTTTTTCCGGCAACCCACCCTGCATGGTCCGGAACTTGTCCTTCCGGCAACCCACATGGCCGGAACTTGTAGGGTGGGTTCCGCGCAGCGGACCCCACCGATCACGAAATCACGGCCGTAACCCGGCCTTCTGCCCGCAGCTGCTGCAGCGCCGCCAGGCAGTAGTGCGCAAACCACAGCGACGAGAACGCGAACACCAGCGTGTAGATCCAGATCGCCAGCGGGATCAGCAGCGGGAACATCGCCGCGAACAGCCAGCCGGACGCCCACAGGATGCTGGGCGCGGCACCCAGGTAGCCGGTGGCAATGCCCATCAACAGCAGCCAGCCGCGGTGCTGCTTGAAGATCAGGTGGCGCTCCTCGCCGCTGGCATGTTCGGCCAGGGCGTCGAAGGTCATCACGCGGTAGGTGAGCCAGCCCCAGATCAGGGGCGGCAGCACCAGGATCAGCGGCGGGATGGCCCACAGCGGCACCGAGATGACCAGCGCCACCAGCGCCAGCAGCATCGAGCCGAGCGACCAGAAGGCGCCGCGCACGAAGGACGAACCGTGCTTCTGCTCCAGGCTGGCAAAGCGCCGGCGGCCGACCAGGCGGACGATGGCGGGCGTCATCATCACGGCGACGCAGAACAGCACCAGCACCACCAGCAGCGGCGTGATGGCGAAGATGATCAGCAGCGGCGCCAGCGCCGTGCGCAAGCCGCCCATGCCCATGTCCTGCAGCCAGTGGCCGATGGTGGCCATCAGCGCCGACGACTCCAGCCAGAGGAAGACCGTGTTGACGGCGTCACCCCAGAAGAAATAGCCCAGGCCGCCGGCAATGCCGACCAGCACGACCAGGGGCAGCAGGGACAGGCCGATGACGCGCGGGTGCAGGCAGTAGGCGACGGCGCGCCAGAAGGAGTCGAGGATGAGTGACATTGGCTCTAGGATAGCCCGGCCCTCACCCCAGCCCTCTCCCGCAAGCGGGAGAGGGAGCCGGCCAGGCGCCGCGCAGGAAGGCGGCGACGGCCCCACCCCACTCCAGCACCGGCCGCCGCGCCGCCAGCCAGCCGGCGCGGCCCGGCACGAAGCTCTCGATCGCCCAGGTGAAACGCGGCCGCCAGGGAAGTGCGAAGGCATCCGTCGCCGGCGCCGGGACCACCTGGAAGCCCGCCGCGGCGAACTCGGCCCGGGCCCGCGGCATGTGGAACGGGTCCGTCAGCAAGGCCACCTTGCGCACGCCCATGGGCCCAACCAGGCACCAGGCGAAGACAGCGTTCTGATGCGTGTTGATGGACTCCGTCTCCACCCAGCGCGGCCCGATGCCGTACTGCCGCAGCAGGATGTCCTCCATCTTTTCGGATTCGGCCTCGAAGCCGCTGTCACCGGTGCCCTTGCCCACCAGCAACAAGGGAACGTCCGTGGCAAGGGTCAGGCGGGCCGCTTCGTGGATGCGGGCAGTGCGGCCGCCGAGCACGGCGATCGCGTCCACCTTGCCCCGCAATTGCTCCGGACGCACCGGCGCGGACGAATGCTCAAGGGCCCACAACAAGAGCGCGGCACCAGCCTGTGTCGAAACGAGCAAGCCCGCCAGCAGGCAAGCGAAGACCAGGGCGGCAACGGCACCCGCGATGCGCCGGCCCCTGCGCATGGGGGCTCAGGCCTTGCCCACCAGCCTGAGCACGCCCAGCCACTGCTGCGCCCAGAAGCCGCGGCCGTAATCGCGCCCGTGCTCCACCTGGTCGCGCACTCCCGTCGGGTCGTAGCGCAGCTCGAAGTTCCCGGTGCGAAACAGCATGTCCCACCACGGCAGCAGCACGCCGAAGTTGTGGCCGCCCAGCGTGCTCTTGCCGTTCGACTCATGACCCAGGCCGATGCTGTGGTGCAGCCGGTGGAAGCGCGGGCTGATCCACAGCCGCTCGCCCAGCGCGCCGAAGCTCAGCCGCAGGTTGGCGTGCTGCAGACTCTCGCTGAGCTGCGTGAAGGCGACGAAGGCGATGAACTGCCCCGGCGCCACGCCGATCAGCTGCGCCACGATGACGATGAGCGTGTCGTGCACGATGTCGTCCAGCAGGTGGTTGCGGTCGTCGCTCCACATGGTCATCTGGCGTTGCGAGTGGTGCAGCGCATGCAGGTTCCACCACCAGTTGAGCTGGTGCTGGCCGCGGTGGATCCAGTACTCCACGAAGTCGAACACCACCAGGTAGATCGCCAGGCTGACCAGCGAGAGGTCGGTCACGCCCGGCCACAGTTCATCGAGGTGGAAGGTGCGCCAGCCCTCGACGTGCAGCAGCCCGAAGACGTCGTCGAAGTATGGCTCGACCAGCAGGAACAGCGCCACCTGGAAGATGCCCAGCCGGTGCAGCAAGGTGTAGACGATGTCGGTGCGGATGGCGCGGCGGTCGGTCACCGGTTCGGCCGGCTTCCAGCGCTGCAGCGG
>JAQGMU010000598.1 GCA_028292195.1 Ramlibacter sp.
AAGCACTTCCCCGTGCGCCGCGGCTTGTTCGGCCGGGTCAGCGGGCTGGTGCGCGCGGTGGACGGCGTGGACTTGAGCCTGGCGGCCGGCGAGACGCTGGGCGTGGTGGGCGAGTCGGGCTGTGGCAAGTCGACGCTGGGCCGGCTGGTGCTGCGCCTGATCGAGCCGACCGCGGGCCGCATCGCCTTCGACGGCAGCGACATCGCCGCGCTCGGCCCGGCGCAGCTGCGCGCGCAGCGGCGGGCCATGCAGATCATCTTCCAGGACCCCTACTCGTCACTCAACCCGCGCATGACGGTGGGGCAGACGCTGATGGAGCCGCTCAAGCTGCATGGCCTGCACGCCGGGCGCGAACGCGAGCGGGTCGCCGAGCTGCTGGACACCGTGGGCCTGGCGCCCGAGCACGCGCAGCGCTATCCGCACGAGTTCTCCGGCGGCCAGCGCCAGCGCATCGGCATCGCCCGCGCGCTGGCGGTGGAGCCGAAACTGATCGTCTGCGACGAGGCGGTGTCGGCGCTCGACGTCTCGGTGCAGGCACAGGTGGTGAACCTGCTGCAGGACCTGCAGCGGCGCTTCGGCTTGGCCTACATCTTCATCGCGCACGACCTGGCCGTGGTCAAGCACATCGCCACGCGCGTGGCCGTGATGTACCTGGGCCGCATCGTGGAGATCGCGGACAAGGGCGCGCTGTTCGCCAACCCGCGGCATCCGTACACGCAGGCGCTGCTGGCGGCCATCCCGCTGCCCGAACCCGACGCGCGGCGCGAGCGCACGGTGCTGGGCGGCGACGTGCCGAGCCCGATGAACCCGCCGTCCGGCTGCCATTTCCACACCCGCTGCCCGCACGCGCAGCCGCTGTGCTCGCAGCGGACTCCGCTGCTGGAAGCCACGCCCGACGGCCATGCGGCCGCCTGCCATTTCTGGCGCGAGATCCAGGCGCGGCGGCCGGAACCCGCCGCCGTCGCCCTCGCGCCCGCCCGCCGCCGCCTGGAGCGCCTGCAAGCGGCGTTCATCGCGGGCGAGCCCCAGCCTTCCGCCCCATCAACCACCTGGAGAGCCTGACCATGACTTCCATTTCGCGTCGCCTGCTGCGGCCCTTTCTCGCCGCCGCGCTCCTGGCCGCTGGCTGCGCCGCGTCGGCCCAGACGCTGCGCGTCGGCCTCGCCGAGGACCCGGACGTCCTCGACCCCTCGCTGGCGCGCAGCTTCGTCGGCCGCGTGGTGTTCGCCGGCCTGTGCGACAAGCTGCTCGACATCGACGAGAAGCTGAACATCGTGCCGCAGCTGGCCACCAGCTACCAGTGGTCGGCGGACAACAAGTCGCTGACCATGAAGCTGCGCCCGGGCGTGACGTTCCACGATGGCGAGAAATTCGATGCGGCCGCGGTCAAGTTCAACATCGAGCGCCACAAGAACATGCCCGGCTCGAATCGCCGCGGCGAGCTGGCGCCCGTGACGAGCGTGGACGTCATCGACCCGGCCACCGTGCGCCTGAACCTCTCTGCGCCGTTCTCGCCGCTGCTGGCGCAGCTGACGGACCGCGCCGGCATGATGGTCTCGCCCAAGGCGGCGCAGGCCGAGGGCGACAAGTTCGGCGCCAGGCCGGTCTGCTCGGGCCCCTACAAATTCGTGGAGCGCGTGGCCCAGGACCGCATCGTGCTGGAGAAGTACCCGAACTACTGGAACAAGGACGCGATCCATTTCGACAAGGTCGTCTACACGCCGATTCCGGACGCCACGGTGCGCCTGGCCAACCTGCGCTCGGGGCAGCTCGACTTCATCGAGCGCCTCGCGCCCAGCGACATGGAGAAGATCGTCGCGGAGAAGAAGCTCAAGACCTCCAGCATCACGGAGATCGGCTACCAGGGCATCACCATCAACGTCGGCAAGAGCGACAAGGCCAAGGCCAGCCCGCTGGGCCGCGACGCCCGCGTGCGCGAAGCCTTCGAGCTGTCGCTGGACCGCAAGGGCCTGGTGCAGGTGGTGATGGACAACGAAGCGATCGTCGGCAACCAGTGGGTGGCGCCGACCAGCAGCTGGTATGCGAAGAACGTGCCGGTGCCCAAGCGCGACATCGCGCGCGCCAAGGCCCTGCTGAAGGAAGCGGGCGTCACCAACCCGAGCTTCACCCTGCTCACGCCGACCACTTCCGACGCCCAGCGCATCGCGCTGGTGGTGCAGGCCATGTCGCGCGAGGCCGGCTTCGACGTCAAGATCCAGGCCGCCGAATTCGCCACCACGCTGAACATGGCCGACAAGGGCGACTTCGAGGCCTACGTGCTGGCCTGGAGCGGCCGCCCCGACCCGGACGGCAACCTGTACAGCTTCGACGTCTGCAAGCAGCCGCTCAACTACACCGGCTACTGCGATACGGAGACCGACAACCTGATCAAGCAGTCGCGCGAGGTACTGGACCCGGCGCAGCGCAGGAAGGTGTTCGAACAGGTGGCGGTGAAGGTGCTGAAAGAACGGCCCATCGTCTACCTGTACCACCGCAAGTGGCTGTGGGCGTACAGCCCCAAGCTGCAGGGCGTGCGCGACATCCCGGACGGCCTGCTGCGCGTGACGGGCTTGAAGATGGCGCCCTGACGGACCATGTTCGACTTCCTCGTCAAGCGCATCGCGACCCTGGTGCCGACCCTGGTGCTGGTGTCGATCCTGATCTTCGGCCTGCAGAAGCTGCTGCCCGGCGACCCGGCGCAGGTGCTGGCGGGCGAGGAGCAGGACCCGGCGGTGGTCGAGTACCTGCGCAAGAAGATGCACCTCGACGAGCCGCTGCCGGTGCGCTACGCCCTCTGGGTCGGCGGCGTGGTGCGCGGCGACCTCGGCGAGTCCATCCGCAACCAGCAGCCGGTGCTGGACCTGATCGCGCAGAAGCTGCCGGTCACGCTGCAGCTTGCCGTGATGGCGATGGCCATCGCGCTGCTGATCGGCATCCCGGCCGGCATCGTCGCGGCCGTCGGGCGCGGCACGGCGTGGGACTGGGGCGCCAACATGTTCGCCCTGTGGGGCCTGTCGACGCCCAACTTCTGGCTGGGCATCCTGATGATCCTGCTGTTCTCGGTCAACCTGGGCTGGCTGCCGGCCTCCGGCTACGTCAGCCCCTTCGAGGACCTGGGCGCCAACCTGCGCGCCATGATCATGCCGGCCTTCGTGCTGGGCAACGCCATCGCCGCGGTGCTGATGCGGCACACCCGCAGCGCGATGCTGCAGGTGCTGTCGGCCGACTACGTGCGCACGGCGCGCGCCAAGGGCCTCGACGAGAAGACGGTGATCCTCAAGCACGCGCTGCGCAATGCGCTGACGCCCATCATCACGCTCGGTGCACTGGAGCTCGGTACCCTGCTGTCCGGCGCGGTGCTGACCGAACAGGTCTTCACCATCCCGGGCTTCGGCAAGCTGATCGTCGATGCCGTGTTCAACCGCGACTACTCCGTGGTGCAGGGCGTGGTGCTGGTCACCGCGACGGCCTACATGGTGCTGAACCTGCTGGCCGACCTCGCCTACTTCGCGGTCAACCCGCGCCTGCGCCACTGAACATGGCCGCCGTCCTGCCCACCCCTTCGATGAGCGCGGCCGCGCCCCTGCCGGCCGGCCCCTGGCGCCGGGCCTGGCGGCGGCTGCGCCGGCGCAAGCTGGCGCTGCTGGGCTTGCTGGTGGTCATCGCCTTCATCGTGCTCGCCCTGTTCGCGCCCTGGATCGCGCCGCAGGACCCGATCGCCACCAGCTGGGGCGCGATCCGCAAGGCGCCCTCGGCTGAGCATTGGTTCGGCACCGACGAAATCGGCCGCGACGTGCTGTCGCGGGTGATCTGGGGCGCGCGCGCCTCGCTGCTCGCCGGCGTGGTGTCGGTGACGATCTCGCTGCTGATCGGCGTGCCGGTCGGGCTGGCGGCCGGCTTCCTGGGCGGCTGGGTCGACGGCGTGATCTCGCGCATCACCGACGCCTTCCTGGCCTGCCCCTTCCTGATCCTGGCGATCGCGCTGGCGGCCTTCCTCGGCCCCAGCCTGGCCAATGCGATGGTCGCCATCGGCGTGTCGGCGGCGCCGATCTTCGTGCGGCTCACGCGCGGCCAGGTGCTGGGCGTCAAGGTGGAGGATTACGTGGAGGCGGCCCGCGCGGTCGGCAACCCGCCGCTGCGCATCGCGCTGCGCCACATCCTGCCGAACATCATGGCGCCGCTGATGGTGCAGGCGACACTGGCGATCGCCGCCGCCGTGATCGCGGAAGCGAGCCTGTCCTTCCTGGGCCTGGGCCAGCAACCGCCGACGCCCAGCTGGGGCAGCATGCTGAACACGGCCAAGAACTTCATCGACAACGCGCCGTGGATGGCGATCTGGCCGGGGGTGTCGATCTTCCTGCTGGTGCTGTCGTTCAACCTGCTGGGGGATGGGTTGCGGGACGCACTGGATCCGCGGCAGCGCTAGACCTGACCAAGGTCAGGAATGAACGATTCGCGCTGCAGTTTCCCTCAGATGGACGGCATCTCGGCCAGGAGGGACACCATAAAAGCGACTGTACTCCCGACTGAACTGCGAGGGACTGTTGTAGCCCACCGAGAAGCCGACTGTCGCGACGTCCTCCGGTTGCGATAGCAACCGCACACGCGCTTCCTGAAGCCGGACCTGCTTCTGGTATTGGACCGGCGTCATGGTGGTAATTGCACGAAAATGCCTGTGGAACGTAGATACGCTCATTCCCGCCATTTCAGAGAGGTCTTCGATTCGCAGAGTCTGCGCATAGTTGGCCCGAATCCAGCGGATCGTGTGGCTGATCTGCGAGAGCCTGCTATCTGCCAACCCGATTTGGCGGACCATGCCGCCCTGCGGACCGTTCAGCAGCCGCCACAAAAGTTCCCGTTCGACAGATGGACCAAGAACCAGTGCGTCTCCTGGGCGATCAAGAAGACGTAGCAGACGGAGGACCGCGTCAAACAGCTCTTGAGGGGCCTTGCTGACGCCAAGTCCGGGAAGATCCGACTCCGTAACGTGAGGTGCATGTCCAGCGATCTCCAGCAGCAAGGTCGCAACGGTGGCCGGCTTCAGTGTCAGGCCAACGGACAAGCACGGCCTATCCGCACTCGCAGACTCAACATGGCTCGAGATTGGCAGATCCACCGAGACGACAAGGTATTCGCCGGCGCCATACCTAAAGGCCCTCTCGCCAAGCATGATCTTTTTGGAGCCCTGAGCGACAAGAACGAAGACCGGCTCGAAGACGTGATGAATAGGTTCGGTCGGCACATAGGACGTGGCGACGATGAGCCCAGGAACGTGCGTATGCACAGTAGCTGGCCGCTCCGCTCCAGCATGGCGAGCGATCAGCGTCCGCAGTTCTTGCAGGGGGGACATTGCATGCTCCTGCGATGAATCATTGATGGAATGCCAAAGGCGGCGTGCACCGGACTAGCTCAATTGACAAGATCGTGCAAGAGATTGCCAGCTTCGTTCTACCGCCAAGTAGCCTCTATCTGGTTAGATGCGGATTGAGAAAACATTCGCAAGTACCAGGAGAGTTGCATGTCACTTGATTCCTACATTTCACTTGGTAGGTCCGGTCTACGGGTCAGCCCTTTCTGCCTCGGGACCATGACATTTGGAGAGGAATGGGGCTGGGGTACAAGCGTCGCTGAATCCGAAGCCATTCTGACCGAATACGTGGAGCGCGACGGCAATTTCATCGACACCGCGAACATCTACACGAACGGTCATTCAGAGAAAATCATCGGCGACTATTTGGCGGCGCGCGGTGGGCTCCGCGACCGTGTCGTGCTATCCACGAAGTTCTTCGGCAATCTCCATGTTGGCGATCCCAATGGCGGTGGCGCTGGCAGGAAGGCCGTCATCAAGCAATGCGAGGAGTCGCTTCGGCGGTTGCAAACCGACTATATCGACCTCTATTGGCTGCATAACTGGGACCGCAAGACGCCCATCGAGGAGACGCTTCGGGCGATGGATGACCTGGTGGCCTCCGGCAAGGTGCGTTATCTCGGCGTTTCCGATTTGCCGGCCTGGAAGGTTGCGCAAGCCCAAATGATTGCTCACTTTCGTGACTATGCGCCGATGATTGCGATGCAGATCGAATATTCTCTGCTCGCGCGGACGGTCGAAGGGGAACTGACACCCATGGCGCAGGAGTTGGGCTTGGGCGTGATGCCCTGGGGGCCACTGCGCGGCGGGAAGCTTTCCGGCAAGTACACACGAGCAAACGCGGGCAAGCAGATGTCCGATCGCACGGGCTCTGCCGCTGGGTTGACTGAAACCGAATACGCCATCCTCGACGTGGTGAACGAAGTCGCCGCAGAGGTTGGCGCCAATACCGCGGCGGTAGCTTTGGCGTGGGTACATGGTCGTCCAGGAGTTGCCTCCACCCTCATCGGTGCCACGCGACTGGACCAGATCAAGTCCAATCTTGACGCGATTGACGTGACACTCACCGGCGACCAGATCGACCGACTCGACGCGATATCGAAGCCCGCCCTCAACTTCCCGGCGGACAACAATCGCGACCTCGCGCCGAACCTCGCGTTCGCTGGTGCTACGGTGGACGGCATGAAAACGATGGCGCTTCCTATGCTGGAGAAGAGCGCAACGCGCTATTGAGCGTGCGCTCAAAGCAGCATCTTCACCCCGTGCTGCGCTACGCCCTTCTCCTGCTGCGCCTTCCCGCGCACCACGGCTTCGCCTCACTGAGTCAGCACAGCCGCAGACCGGGATCGTTCCCGGACTCGGACGTCCGGAGGGACAGTGCGCACTTCGCACGGTGGGGTCGCTTCGCGAACCCACCCTACAAGCCCTATCCGCGACAGCGGGTCGAGCCCGCAATGACATGACTGCTATTTCACGCGCTTGAGCGCGGGGCGCGGGCCGCTGGGCGGCTTGGGCGGATCGTTGTCCGGAGCGGGCGCGGAATTGGGCGCGCCTTCAGGCGGGACCAGCTGCACCACCTTGCCTTCCGGTTCGTGCGGCGCCGCCGGCACGCTGGAAAGCGGCGAGGACCTGGTCTGTTCCGCGTCGCCGGCGCCGGCCACCGGGACGGGGAAGGCCATGCCCTGGCCGTTCTCGCGGGCGTAGATGGCGATCACGCGGCTCACCGGCACCATGATTTCGCGGGCGGTGCCGGCGAAGCGGGCCTTGAACTCGATGAAGTCGTTGCCGAGCTTCAGCGAGCTGGTCGCGTCGAAGCTGATGTTCAGCACGATCTCGCCGTTCTTCACGTACTCGCGCGGCACCTGCACGGTCTCGTCGACCAGCACCGCGACATACGGCGTGAAGCCGTTGTCGGTGCACCATTCGTACAGGGCCCGGATCAGGTACGGGCGGGTGGAGGTCGATTCGAGGGCGTTCATCGCGACTGGTACTGCAGACCCCGCAAGCTTAACGCTTACTTCCGCATCACCTTTTCGGACGGCGTCAGTGCCTCGATGTAGGCCGGGCGCGAGAAGATGCGCTCGGCGTACTTCAGCAGCGGCGCCGCGTTCTTCGACAGCTCGATGCCGTAGTAGTCCAGGCGCCACAGCAGCGGCGCGATGGCGACGTCGAGCATCGAGAAGTTCTCGCCCAGCATGTACTTGTTCTTCAGGAACACCGGGGCCAGCTGCGTCAGGCGGTCGCGGATGTGCGAACGGGCCTTTTCCAGCGCCTTCTCG
>JAQGMU010000633.1 GCA_028292195.1 Ramlibacter sp.
GGCGAGGATGGAGATGACGAACCAAGCAGGTAACTGCGGCAGGCGAGCAGCCATGGGAAGCCTCGGGAGATGCAAGACAAGGGAAATGGGATATGCCCGGCCGGACGGCGCCGGGCAGAAGCGCCGCAGTATACATACAAGTTTGAATGTATATTCGGCACGGTCATGGCACGCCGCTCCAAGGAAGACGCACTCGCGACCCGCAACAGTTTGCTGGATGCGGCGGAGCACGTGTTCCTGGCCCAGGGGGTGGCGGGCACGTCGCTGAACGACATCGCGCTGGCCGCGGGCACCACGCGGGGCGCGATCTACTGGCATTTCAGGGACAAGGCCGACCTCTTCAACGCGATGATGGACCGGGTGGTGATGCCTCTGCAGGGCGCCATGGACCGCGGCAAGCAGCCGCCGGACGAAGACCCGCTGCCGGCCTTGAAGCAAGCCCTGCGCCAGGCCTTCCGGCAGACGGTGACGGACCCGCAGACGCGGCGCGTGTTCGAGGTGGCCACCCACAAGGTCGAATACGTCGACAGCCTGTGCGCGGTGCAGGCGCGCCACGTGCAGGTGCGCGCCCAGTCGCTCGACGGCTTCCGCCGCGCACTGCTGCGCAGCGCGGCGGCACGCGGCCGCAAGCTTGCGCTGCCCGCGACGGCTGCCGCGCAGGGCCTGCACGCTCTCATCGATGGACTGATCCAGAACTGTCTGCTCGACCCGGCCGCGTTCGAGCTGGAGTCGGTCGGCATGAAAACGCTGGACGTCTACCTGGGCGGTCTGGGGCTGGAGTAGCACGCGTCGGACAGGACCTGCGGATGGATGGGCAGCTGCCCTTCAACCGCTAGGGGAGCTGGCGCGTCATGAGAGTGTGCCTACTGCAGGCATCTTAGGACCAGCTCTCCAAATCAACTTCACAGGAGTCCCAGACCATGAAACTGAGCACCATCACGCTCGCCGCCGCAGCCCTCGCCCTGGCCGGCTCGGCCGCCTTCGCCGACACCACCGTCAACCGTACCGTCCAGGTCGGCCCGAACGGTGAAGTGACCCATGTGGTCAAGCGCACCGAGAACCCCGACGGTTCGACACAAACCGTGCACAGGACACGCCGCGTCATCCACACCACGACCACGACGCCAGTGGTGGTCCATACCACGCCGGTCGTGGTCCATCGCCGTGTGGTCTACCACAGCCCGGCCTACTATCGCCACCACCGCCACGTCGCCTACGTGCAGCCCTTGCACCGCCGTGACCGCGTGAACTACCGGAACCATAACGACCACTACGACGTGACGCGCCACAACGGCTGATCGCGCGCGCCAGAACGAAAGGGCTGGGAGGTTCGCCTCCCAGCCCTTTTCATTGCTTCGCCGGAACCGGCAGGCTGGGGTGCGCAGCGGCCCCAGCCATCCCTGCTCAGGTCTTGTTGAACTTCTTCTTGGCGTCGGCCACGCACTTGTCCTTGGCGTCGCTCTTCATGGTGTCGCACTTTTCCTTGGCGGCGGAGTACTGCTTGTCGGTGGTGTCTTCGGCAGCGTCCTTGCTGACCTTGGCGGTAGTGGCGGAATTGACGCCCGTGGTGGCGGCTGCCTTCTCGACCTTGGCGTCGCCCCTGGCGGCGGTCTGGGCGGCCTTGGCTTCCTTCTTGCACACGTCCTTGGCGTTGCCCTTCTGGTCGTCGCACTTTTCCTTGGCCACGTCGTAGTCGGCGTCGGCCTTGGCCTTCTTCACCTTGGCATCGGCGGCGGGGCTGGGCTTGTTCCTGGCGTCGAGCTCGGCCCTGGCGACCTTTTCCTTGGCCTTGGCTTCGGCCTTGCAAATGTCCTTGGCGTTGGCCTTCATGGCGCCGCAGGCCTTCTTGTCGGCCTTCTCGGTCGCTTCGATCTTGTCCTTCTCGGCCTTGTAGGCCTTGGCGTCCATGGTGGCGGCGTCGGCGGCGAGCGCACTGCCGGCGAATGCACAGCAGAGCATGGTGGCGAGGGCGAGGATGGTTTTCTTCATGGGTCGTGGTCCTTCTGTGGGATGAGAGTGGGTGCCTCTCCAGCAACGGCCTACCCCCATGAGCCGCCAGTAGGACGAAGCAGGTGCCCGTTGTAGTCGCACGCTTACATCTACCGGCCTGGAACAAATTGACCCTCCCCGACGCATGAGCTAATCTTGCAGCGCAGTTCAGAGAGGACAAGTCATGAAAGTATGGATTGGTGCAATTCTGGCCCTTGGCCTGACCGCTCCCGCAGTCGCCCAGGTGGCGGCGACTCCCATCCTGGTCGCCCAGGCCGCTTCCAAGGGTGTGATGGCGAAAAAGCTCCCCCTCCCTCGCCCCGAGCTCGAGCGCATGCTGGTGGGACACTACGTGGAACAGGTTGTCGCGCTGTTCGGCGAGAGTCCCCGGAATTCTCCCGGAGCCGCGACGTGGGTGTACGAAGGCCTGAGCTTCGACGACGCCACCGGCAAACGTGACTCGCTGACCTACGTGTACTTCGACAGCAAGGGCAAGGTCACGCGCCTGAGCTACTGAGCGCGGGCCAGCCCCGCCGCACTGGCGTTCAGGCGACCAGCGCCGCGTCCAGTTCGCGGATGCGTTCCTCCACGTAATAGCCTCCGTACTCGGTGTAGCGCAGGAAAGGCCTGGCGCAGGCCGCGCACTGCCACACCTCGCATCGGTTGTACGGAAAGAAGGCCGGCGCGATCGGCGCGGCGGCCGACCAGCCGTCGGTGCCGGCCGGATGGAATTCCTCGAGCGTGGGTTCTTCGTCGTCCGGGCGGCGCAGCGTGCCGATGGCTTCCAGCTGCTTGCGCTCGAAGGTGCCGGGCAAGGCTTCCCAGCCGGGGCAGACCAGCGCCGCACACACCGGGCACGGCTTGCGGCCGGCGTGGGCCGCCGCCAGGCGCCGCAGGCCGGCGGCGTCCAGGAAGGGAAGAGGCGCATTCATGTGCGCGATTGTCGCCGGGGCACGCAATGAAGGATTGACGAGAGCCGGCCCCTGTGTAATCTCGCGGGCATGAGCGACCACGATCACGACCATCCGCACGATGGCGAAGCACGCTGGAAACACGACGGCGTGCGCGTCATTCCCGGCAACCAGCTGGATGCCAACACGGCCCAGACGCCCGGCATGGACCGCAAGGCGGCCATCAACTTCGCGCGGGTCGGCGCGCAGAAGCTGTGGGCCGGCACGGTCACCATCCACGCCAACGCGAAGACCGGCCCCCACCACCACGGCCACCTGGAAAGCGTGATCTACGTGGTGAAGGGGCGCGCGCGCATGCGCTGGGGCGAGCACCTGGAGTTCGTCGCCGAGGCCGGGCCCGGCGACTTCATCTACGTGCCGCCGTACGTGCCGCACCAGGAAATCAACGCCAGCCCCACCGAGGCGCTGGAGTGCGTCCTGTGCCGCAGCGACGGCCAGGCCGTGGCCATCAACCTCGACATCGAGCCGGCGGAAAAGCCCGAGCAGGTGCTGTGGGTCGACCCCACGCATCCGCAGGGCGGCGTCTAGGGCGGCTCGCCCGGCGGGCACGGCGCAAGGCCGCGCCGCTTCAGGCAAGATTCAGGTCGGGAGCCACAAGAACAATGAATTTCAAGCTTGTTTACCGGCATGGGCCGAAGATGGCCCTGGCGGAGGTCACCGCGCTGGCCTTCCTGGAAAGCGCGGAACCCGTGCTGCGCCAGATCGAGCGGCGCACCCGCGAGCATGGCGACAAGCGCTTGCTGGTCAACCTGCTGGACGTGGTCGGCACCTTCGGGCCGCAGGAGCAGCAGGCCATCGGCCAGCTGGCCACGCGCCACCTGTCGCACCTGGAGAAGGTGGCCTCGCTGGTGCCCGAGGACAAGATCACGCGCGTCAGCGAACAGGTCGCCCAGTCGGCCGGCATGCAGCTGCGGGTGTTCACCAGCTTCACCGACGCGGTGACCTGGCTGGTGGCGGACGAATGAACGCACGGCCCACACCGGATCAGATGTTGCGCCACCTGCGCCGCGCCAACGAGGTGGCGAAGCGGGCCGTCACGCTCGGCCACCATCCGTTCGGCGCGATCCTGGTCGCGCCCGACAACGAGACGGTGCTGCTGGAGCAGTGCAACATCGACACCGTCAACCACGCCGAGTCGACACTGGCGCGGGTGGCAGCGACCAACTTCACGCCGGACTACCTGTGGGGCTGCACGCTGTACACCTCGGTGGAGCCCTGCTGCATGTGCGCCGGCACCGCCTACTGGGCCAACATCGGCCGCGTGGTGTTCGGCCTGACCGAGGCCATGCTGCTGGAACACACCGGCAGCCATGCAGAAAACCCGACGATGAGCGTGTCCTCGCGCTATGTGTTCGACCACTGCCAGAAGAAGGTGGACCTGATCGGGCCGGTGGCGGAGGTTGTGGCGGAAGTGCTGGCGTTGCAGGCGAGTTTCTGGGCCTCGCGCTGACCCATAACCGGTAGGGTGTGCAGCTTCGCTGCGCACCGTTGCCGGCCGGTGCGCAGCGAAGCTGCACCACCCTACAAAGAAGAATCGCGCGTTAGTCCACGGCTTCGCCGGTGAACCGCAGCTGCATGCCAGTGCTGTACGTGAAATCGATGTCGACCTTGTCGCCGTCGAAGCGCACGACGTAGGTCGAAGTCTCACCCTCCTCGATGAAACGGGTGTGGACCGCGAGCCGGCCGTCCGGCAGCCACTCGGCGCGCGCCACCGCCGGCCCGAAGACGCCGTCGCTGCTCACGAAGCGGCCGCCATTCGCGAATCGGTAAGTCGAGGTGCGCGTGGTGCTGGCGCCCGGCGCCGTGAAGGTCACGACCTCATAGCCCGGCTCGGCACCGAAGTTCAGCGCGAACTGCTGCACGCCCAGCGCGTTGCGTGACAGCTTCCACTTGCGGCCGGACACGCGTTCCTCCAATCCGGGTGGCGCGGTCCCGATGGGCCTGGCCTCCGGCTCGACGCCGGCCTGCCGCACGCGGGCAGCCAGCGCCTGCTGCGCCGCCGGGTCTTCCGGCAGCGGCTGCGCCGAACGGATCCCCACCAGCACGTTGTCCAGCAATTGCTCGAAGGCGTAGTGGCGGCGGCCGGTGACGACCACCACGACATCGTGTTCCGGCAGCAGCACCACCAGCTGGCGATGGAAACCCACCGCCATGGTGGCGCCGCGCGACGGGATCGCCCACCAGGAGTTGCCATAGCGGAAGTCGAGCGCCGGCATGAGGTTCATGGGCACGCTGGCGGCGAAGGCCTTGTCCATCCAGGCGCGGGGCACCAGCTGCCGGCCGTCCCACTCGCCATGGTGCAGCGCCAGCAGGCCGAATTTCGCCATGTCGCGCGGCGCCAGGTACAGGCCGAAGCCGCCGGTGGAGACCCCGGCCGGGTCCTGCCGCCAGCGCCAGCGCGTGATGCCCAGCGGCGCGAACAGCTCGCGGGCGGCGAATTGCTCCGCGCTCATGCCGGTGGCCTGCGACAGGATGGCCGAGGCCAGCTGCGAGTTGCCGGTGTTGTAGTTGAAGACGGCGCCCGGCTCGTGCGCCATGGGCCGGTCCAGGACGAACTGCGTCCAGTCGCGGCTGCGCCCCATCTCGATCGAGCTGCGCGGTGGCGCATCGCTCAGGGGCTCGTCCCATTCCAGCCCGGAGGTCATGTCCAGCAGCTGCTGCAGGGTGAGCGCCTGCTTGCGCGCATCGGTGTTGGCGGCGGTGCGGCCCGGCAGCAGTTGCAGCACCGGCGTGCGCGCGTCCGGCAACAGGCCCTTGTCTATCGCCATGCCGACCAGCGTGGACAGCACGCTCTTGGTGGCGGAGTTGATGACATGCAGGTTGCCGTCCCGGAACGGCGCGTAGTGCGTCTCCAGCACGATGCGGCCGTGGCGCACCACCAGCAGGCTGTCCATCTGGTTGAAGCTGCCGAAGCTCACCAGCGATTGCAGCGCCCCCGAGTCCACGCCTTGCGATTCGGGGCTCGCGGTCTGCCAGGCTTGGGTGGGCCAGGCGGCCTGGGCATGGGCCAGCGCGGCGGCGAGCGCCAGCAGGACGAAGAAGCAACTGCGGATCCAGCGTGTCATGGGAAGTCCGTCAAGGATGTGCGGGGATCGTAGCTGGCGTGGGCCATGCCGTCGGCCCAGGCCGATGCCATCTTGCCCAGGAGCTCGCCCGGGATGCGCCCGTCGCCCCTGGCCTCGGCCAGCACTTCGTCCATTGCCGCGGCGATGCGCCGCAGGACCTCGGCGGGCTGGCTCACCTCGCACACCTTGCGGCCGAACGCGAGCAGTTCCCCGGTCTCCGGATAGGCCCTGGTATGGTGTTTGCCCGCGAACAGCTTGAGGGCCAGCGTGCGGTCTTCCAGCTCCGGGCCGCCCTCGTAGCGCGTGTACCGGTAGACGGACGTGGTCACCACGTCGAACATCGGCGCCAGCCAGGCATCGCCGGCGGAGCGGTAGAGCACGCCATAGTTCTTCAGGTGGCCGTCGCCGTTGCGGACCATGACCGTGAACGCGACCTGCTCGAAGAACCGGTGCAGGTTTTCGCGCGGCAGCTGCAGCTGTTTCAACAACTCGGCCACGCGCTGGTAGCTGCCCTGGTACTTGCGATCCGACAGCACGTCGCGCACCCGCAAACCGGCGAGCGCCGCGATGTCCTCGAAGCCGAGGCGCTCGGTGCGCCCATCGCCGGCCTGCGCAAGGTCGAAGCGGTCCAGCACCAGCATCTGGCCGTCGTCGGACAATTCGAAGACCGGCGTGGCGATGCCTGCCCTTTGAGCGGCCTTCAGGCACAGGTACTCGTTGGCCGCCAGCCCCGGATAGGCCGGCCCGGCTGTCTTGACGATCAGCGACGGGACCGGGACCGTGGAACGGCCCGGCACCATGATCTTGGGCTGCATGCCGGAGATGCCGGCGCCGGTGCTCAGATAGGCCTGCACCAGTTCGTCGAAGACCTGGGGCGTGAAGGCCGTCTTCAGCAACATCTCGCGGGTCATGGGAGGCCCTTGAACGGCGGGGAGAACGTTGGGCAGCCGATAGCCCAGGCGCCCGATGCCGTTGGCCCCGATCAGCGCCAGCAAGTGCATCGGCGTCATCGCCTGCTTGGGGAACATGGCTCGCAGGCGCGCGAACAAGTCACCCTCGGGCAGGTTCTGGTCCATCACCGGGAACAGGTCGCCGTCCTGCCAGGTCGCCCGCTCGCTCGCCGGCATGAGCAGTGCGACCGCGGGTTGGACGGGCGCCGGATCCAGGTAGCGAAACTCGTAGTGGGAGCGCTTGATCAGCTGGCCGGACGCCATGCCGTCGACTGCAACCTCCAGCAGAGGGATCTTCTCAGGAAGCATTGCCGTCTTGTTCTTCTTCGTCCTCGGCGAACCGGGCGGCGACTTCCTGCATCGACGGCATTCCCGCCTTCTCGATCCTGAGGGCCAGACCCAGCGCCGCCAGCACCGCGAGGAGCGACGACACGGCGACATCTTCGCCCGCCTCGAGCCGATAGACGACCTCACGAACCTTGCCGGCTCGTTCGGCGAGGCCCTTCTTTGAAAGCCCGGCCGCTTCGCGCTGCCCCCTCAGCAGGCGCCCCAGTTCATCGGGGAGACGAATAGTGTCAGTCATGACTTGCATAATCATCCAGTCCAAGGATAAATGCAAGTTATGGCATACACAAGAGCGGGCGTTGTCCTACCCGCTGTGCGTGCTGCCCGACTGTACGCGCAGCCCTTGCGACTACGCGCCGGGCCCGCGCCCTGGCACATGATCCAGCCTCACCCCAGAACAAGACGGAGTCCCGGTGTTTCTCTTTTTCTCGCTCATGAAGGCCGTTGTCGAAGCCCGCCTCGAAGGCCTGTTCAACCTGCAGGCGGGCCTGCCCCGCTTTACTGCGGCTCGATCTTCGCGTCCTTGATCGCCTTGGCCCACTTCGCGGTCTCCGTCCGCGTGCGTTGGGCCAGCGCTTCCGGCGTACCGGGCTCGACGATGAAACCGATCGGCCCGAACTTTTCCTGCAGTTCCTTGTCGTTGGCCGCATGGTTCAGCGCCGCGTTCAGCTTGGCGACGATCTCGGGCGGCGTGCCGGCCGGCGCGAACATCGCGAAGTACGCGATCAGCTCATAGTCCTTCAGGCCCAGCGCCTCGTTCACCGTCGGCAGTTCCGGGATGGCGGGCGAGCGCCTGGTCGACGTCACGGCCAGCCCGCGGATCTTGCCGGCCTTCACCTGCGGCAGCATCACGGCGAAGTCGGCGGTGAACATCATCACCTGGCCGCCGATCAGGTCGGTCATCGCGGCCGGGCCGCTCTTGTACGGCACGTTCGTCATCTGGATGCCGGCCATGCCGGCCAGCATCTCGGACGAGACCAGCTGCGAAGTGCTGGCACTGGCGAACGTCACGTTGCCCGGCTTGGCCTTCGCCAGGCTCACGAATTCGCGCAGGTTCTTCGCCGGCACCTCGTTGTTGATCGCGACGATCAGCGGCACCGAGCCCATGTAGCCCAGGGGCGCGAAGGCCGTGTCCTGGTTGTACGGCAGCTGCTTCATCAGGTACTTCAGCGCCGCGTTGGTGCTGTTGGTGCCAATCAGGATGGTGTAGCCGTCCGGCGCCGCCTTCGCCACTTCCGAAGCGCCCAGCATGCCGTTCACGCCCGGCTTGTTGTCCACGATGATGACCTGGCCCAGCTGCTTCGCCATCTCGGCGGCGAAGGCGCGCCCGATCTGGTCGGTGGCGCTGCCGGGGGCGAAAGGAACCACGGCGCGGATCGGCTTGTTCGGCCAGGCCTGGGCCAGGGCCAGGGAGGGGCCCGTGAGGGCAATGGCCGCCAGGGCCAGGCAGCGCAGCATGGTTTTCAACTTCGTCTCCAGCAGTTTGTTCGAGCCCCGGATTCTAGGAGGCGTCCGGCCGCGGGCGCAGCCGCATCTTCAGGCCCACCGGCGCCATGGTCAGCGTCAGCCGCTCTTCGGGCTCGGCCCGGCCGGGCGTGGCCACCGCCACCAGCTCGAAGTTCGCCAGCAGCATGGCGGCCACCATCTTGATCTCCGCCATCGCCAGGTAGCGGCCGGGGCACATGCGCGGGCCGGCGCCGAAGGGCATGACGGCGCGCTTGGCCGCGGACAGCGACTTGCCGCCGGTGCCGGTGCCGGTGCTCCAGCGCGCCGGGTCGAACTGGTCCGGCTGCGGGAACCGGCCGGCGTCCACCCCGCCCGGGCGCATCACGCAGGCGACGATGGTGCCGCGGGGCACCAGCACGCCGGCCACCACCACGTCCTCGCCCGCCTCGTTCATGATCACCGGCGCCACCGGCTTCAGCCGCATCGCCTCGTTGGCGCAGGCGTCCAGGATGTCCAGCCGCGCCAGTTCCTCGGTGCTGCGCACCAGCCCGCCCGGGGCCAGCACGGCATCGACCTCGCGCCGCGCCTGCGCCGCCGCCTCCGGGTTGCGGTGCAGCAGCCAGATCAGCCAGGCCAGCGTGTGGGCCGTGGTGTCCTCGCCGGCCAGCAGCATGGTCAGCACGTTGCCCGACACGTCCTCGTCGGTGATGCCCTGGTGGCCGTCTTCGGCGGCGGCCAGCAGCGCCTGGATCAGGTTCTCGGGGTGCTGCCGCAGCTCCGGCCGTTCGGCCAGCTGGCTGCGCGTCTGCGCGATGAACTCGCGCACTGCGGCCCGCAGGGCCAGCACGTGGTGGTCCAGCGACTTGTCGCGCAGCCAGGCGGGCAGCGCGAACGGCGCCAGCAGCCGCTTGAACAGCGCCGGCAGGATCACGTTCAGGTGCTGCTGGATGGCGGTTTCGGCGCTGGCCTCCAGCGTGTTCAGGTTGTGGCCGAAGGCGAGGCAGGTGGTCACGTCCACCGTGTAGCGCATCAGGTCGGCCGACAGGTCGATCTCGCGGCCCTGCGCCGCCGCGTCCTGCCAGCGCCGCTTGAGCCGCGCCAGGATGTCCAGCATGGCCGGCAGGTAGCTGCGGATGTGCGTGGGGTCCAGGACGTGTAGCACCATCGGCCGCTGGCGCCGCCAGGTCTCGTCGTTGGCGGAGAACAGGCCCAGGAAGCCCATCTCGCGCGACACCTGCTCCAGCCGGCGGCCGCGGCGGAAGGCGCCGGGGCGGCGGCGCAGCACGCTGGCGATCACTTCGGGGTCGGCCACCGCCAGGAAGCGGCGCTTGCCGAGGCGAAAGGCGAACACGTCGCCGTAGTCGCGGGCCCAGCCTTCCAGCTGGCGATGGAATGCTTCGCGGCGCAACCGGGGCGCGACGCCCAGCAAGGGCCAGCCGCGAGGGCCCGGCACGGCCTCGAAGGCGCGGGGCGCGGGTACCACCGGCGCGGCTTCCGTCGTCATGTTGCCTCCCTGCACAAGGGCCTGTGCAGGGACCTGTTGTACACGCCGCGGCCGCGCCTGTCCACGCGGGCGACCCGGGCAAATTGCCTATTCGGGCTTGATCCTGGCGCGCTCCACCACCTGCTTCCAGCGCTTCTGTTCCTGGGCGATGAACTGGGCGAACTGCGCCGGCGTGCCGCCGACCGACTGCGCCGCGTCCTGGTTCAGGCGCTCCAGCGCAGCGCCGGACTTCATGGCCTTCTGGGTTTCGACAGCCAGCTTGTCGATGTTGGCCTGGGTCATAGAGACCGGGGCCAGCATGCCGTACCACTGGGTCATCTCGAAGCCGGGGAAGCCCTGCTCGGCGACCGTCGGCACGTCGGGCAGCTGCGCGAGGCGCTGGGCGGAACCGGTGGCGATGCAGCGCAGCTTGCCGGCCTTGATGTGCTGCAGGATGGCGGAGGCGCCGACCGAAGCCGCATCCAGCCGGCCGCCCAGCAGGTCGGTCAGTTGCGGCCCGGTGCCCTTGTACGGGATATGGGTGAGGAAGATGTTGGCCGTCATCTTCAGGTACTCCATGGCCAGGTGGCCGGCGCTGCCGTTGCCGGCGGAGCCGTAGTTCATCTGGCCCGGCCTGCTTTTCGCCAGTGCGATGAATTCCTTCAGGTTCTTCGCCGGCAGGTTGGGGTTCACCACGTACAGGCTGGGCACCTTGGCCAGCAGGCTGACCGGCTTGAAGTCCTTGTTGGGGTCGTACGGCAGCTTGTCGTACATGTACGGGTTGACCGCCAGCGTGCCGATATGGCCCAGGATGAGGGTGTGCTGGTCGTCGGCGTGCGCCACTTCGGCCATGGCGATGTTGCCGCTGGCGCCCGGCTTGTTGTCGACGAACACGTTCTGGCCCAGGGTCTTGGAGAGCTCGCCGGCGGCGGAGCGGGCAATGATCTCCGAGCTGCCGCCGGGCGCGAAGGGCACCACGAAGCGGATCGGCTTGGACGGCCAGGCGGCTTGGGCCAGGGCGTCGAAGGCGGGCAACAGGACTGCGCTCGAGGCGAGCAGGAGGGTACGGCGGTTGGTGTTCATGGTGTCTCTGGATGTTGGCGCTTGGCGCTGTCGGTTGGCTGTCCAGGGCTTCGGGGCTTGACCGTAGGCTGGGGTGCAACCCCAGCGTTGCGCCGAAGCGCTGGGGTTACACCCCAGCCTACGAAGGCACGCTCACCTTTAGCGCCAGCAAGTGGAACGACAGCGCCTTCCCATGCGAATCGAGATTCAGCGAGTCGTTCACGCCGCCATCGAGCACGTCGTCCAGCACGAAGTTCATCGCGCCGATGTTGGGCAGCAGGTGGCGCTTGACGGCCGTCGGCTTGCGGTGGCCGAAGTGGGCCGCCACCCGTTCCGGCGTGACCTGCTCCACCAGCAGCGGATAGTCCTCCGCGCGGTAGGCGATGACGCTGATGTTGACGATGTTGCCCTTGTCGCCGGTGCGGCCGTGGGCCAGTTCGTGCAGTGGAATTTCGCGCATGGTGATGGTCCTCAGGCGAAGGCGTGATGGGCGGGCAGCAGCTCGCGCGGAATGAGCACGGCGCGGTTCGACAGGCGCTGGCGCTTGGCTGTCCGCACGCCGCCGCCGCCGCCCGGGCCGCAGGTGTAGAGCGCGGTCAGCTCGCGCAGCATGCGGTCCACGGCCGCCATGTTGGCGTGGCGGCCGGCCACGCGCAGCCGCACGTCGGTGGCGGCGCCGATCGGTTGCGCACCAAGCAGGCGGCCGCCGTCGTCGCCCAGGATGCTGGAGATGCCGATCAGGTCGAAGCGCACATCCAGCTCACCAGCGAGCCGTTCGCGCAGGATCTCCATGGCGAGACGCGCGCGCGCTTCGGCCTGCATGCCGGCGTACGAGATCTCGCCCTCGCCCAGCCAGCCGCCGTCGAAGTAGGCCAGCGCCTTCAGCGTCGGCGGGCGCGGGTGGCCGCGCACGCCGGCCAGCCGCACGCGGTCGGGACCGACCTGCGTGACCGTGGCCTGCGTGATGTCGGCCACCACGTCCGGCGTGAGGTAGGCCGCGGGATCGTGCAGCTCGTACAGCAGTTGCTCCTTCACCGTACGCGTATCGACCAGCCCGCCGGTGCCGTCGGCCTTGCCGACGATGCAGCTGCCGTCGGCGGCGATCTCGGCGATGGGGAAGCCGACGTTCGCCAGGTCCGGCACGTCCTTGCGGCCCGGGTCGGCGAAATAGCCGCCGGTGACCTGGGCGCCGCATTCGAGCAGGTGGCCGGCCATGGTGGCGCCGGCCAGCCTGTCCCAGTCGTCCAGCGCCCAGCCGAAGTGGGCCAGCGCCGGGCCGAGCACCAGCGACGGGTCGGCGACCCGGCCGGTCACGACGACCTGGGCGCCGGCGCGGATCGCGGCCGCGATTTCGGTGGCGCCCTGGTAGACGTTGGAGCAGACGAAGCGCTTGTCGTCGAAGGCCGCGCCGAGCTGCGCACGCACGATGGCGCGGCCGCGTTCGTCGGACAGGTCGTCGCCGGTGACGACCGCGACGCGCGGCGCGGCCAGGCCCAGCTCTTTCGCCAGCCCGTGGATCGCCGCGGCCGCCCCTTGCGGATTGGCGGCGCCGAAGTTGCCGACGATGGTGATGCCGTGCGCGAGGCA
>JAQGMU010000638.1 GCA_028292195.1 Ramlibacter sp.
CGCGTCGTGCGGCTCCATCGAGCACAAGATGGGCATCCACGGCAACAGCACGTGCGTCATGAATTTCGACGGCGCGACCGGGTGGCTGGTCGGCCAGGAAAACCACGGGCTGCCAGCGATGTTCACGATGATGAACGAGGAGCGGCTTGGCTGCGGCCTGCACGGCGTCGCGATCGCCGAGGCGGCCTACCAGAACGCCGCCGCCTACGCGCGCGAACGACTGCAGGGTCGCGCCCTGGGCGGCAAGAAGAACGCGGACAAGCCGGCGGACCCGATCGTCGTGCATGCCGACGTGCGGCGCATGCTGATGACGATCCGCGCCACGACCGAGGGCGCGCGCGCGCTGGCGGTGTGGACAGGCATCCAGGTCGATCTCGCCACCCGTTCCGCCGATCCCGCGGTGCGCGAGGCGGCGGAGGATCACATGGCGCTCCTCACCCCCGTGATCAAGGCGTACTCCACCGACACGGGCTTCGCCAGCGCGGTGCTGGCCCAGCAGGTCTTCGGCGGCCACGGCTACATCGTGGAGCACGGCATGGAGCAGTTCGTCCGCGATGCCCGCATCAACCAGATCTACGAGGGCGCCAACGGCGTCCAGGCCATGGACCTCGTCGGCCGCAAGCTGGGGCTGAACGGCGGCAAGCCCATGAAGGCCTTCGTGAGCGAGGTCGAGGCCTGGCTGCACGGCCACGCCGGCACCGAGGCGCTGGCCCCGCACGTGGAGGCGCTCGCCGCGGGGCTGGGCGACCTGCAGCAGGCCGGCCTCTGGATCGCCAGGCATGCGGGCGAGGACCCCGACGCGGCCGGCGCGGCCGCCTACGACTTCCTCAACCTGTTCGCGCTGACCGCGGTGGGCTACATGTGGTGCCGCATGTGCGAAGCCGCCGGCGACCAGCTCGCGGGCTCCCAGGGCCAGGCGAGCAGCCACCTCGACGCCAAGCTCGCGGTCGGCCGCTTCTACATCGAGCGGATGCTGCCCGAGACGGCGATGCTGCTGGCGCGGATCAAGACCGGGGCGGGCGCCACGATGGCGCTGCCCGACGCCGCGTTCTGAGCACTGCCGCCGACGGCCACAGGAGACAGCCATGGAAAACGATGCATTGCCCGCCCGCGAGGCGATGGAATTCGACGTCGTGATCGTCGGCGCCGGCCCCGCAGGGCTGGCGGCCGCGATCCGGCTCAAGCAACTCGATCCGCAGCTGAATGTGGTCCTGGTCGAGAAGGGATCGGAGGTCGGCGCGCACATCCTGTCCGGGGCGGTGATCGATCCGATCGGCATCGACCGCCTGCTGCCCGGGTGGCGGCAGGACCCGGACTGCCCCATCCAGCAGCCCGTGCTCGACGATCGCTTCTACTGGCTGAGCGAAAAGCGTGCCATCCGCGTTCCCGCCTGGCCGATGCCGCCGCTGATGAAGAACGAGGGCAACTACATCGTGTCGCTGGGACTGGTGTGCCGGTGGCTCGCGAAGAAGGCGGAGGCCCTCGGTGTGGAGATCTATCCCGGCTTCGCCGCGACCGAGGTGCTGTATGGCGAGCAGGGCCAGGTCGTCGGCGTCGCCACCGGCGACATGGGCGTGGGACGCGACGGCAAGCCGAAGGATGGCTACACGCGCGGCATCGAGCTGAAAGGCAGGTACACGCTGTTCGCCGAGGGCGCGCGGGGCAGCCTGAGCAAGACGCTCATCGCGCACTTCGGCCTGCAGGCCGACCGCGACACGCCGAAGTTCGGCATCGGCCTGAAGGAGCTGTGGCAGGTGCAGCCGGACCTGCATCGCCCGGGCAAGGTGCAGCACACCTTCGGCTGGCCGCTGGCCAACGACACTGGCGGCGGCTCCTTCCTCTACCACTTCGGCGAGAACCTGGTGGCGGTCGGCTTCGTCGTCCACCTGAATTACCGCAACCCGTGGCTCAGCCCCTTCGAGGAGCTGCAGCGCTTCAAGACCCACTCGCTGGTGCGCGACACCTTCACGGGCGGCAAGCGGCTCGTGTACGGGGCGCGGGCGATCAGCGAAGGCGGCTGGCAGTCCGTGCCCAAGCTCGTCTTCCCCGGCGGCGCGCTGGTGGGGTGCGCCGCCGGCTTCGTGAACGTGCCGCGCATCAAGGGCAGTCACAACGCGATCCTGTCCGCCATCCTGGCGGCCGAGGAAGCCGCGACGGCCCTGAAGAGCGGGCGTGCGCACGACCTGCTCGCCGGCTACGAGGACGGCTGGCGCAGCTCCCTGGTTGGCAAGGACCTGAAGAAGGTGCGCAACGTGAAACCGCTCATGTCCAAGCTGGGCACCGTGGCGGGCACGATGCTCGGCGGCTTCGACATGTGGACCAACACCCTGGGCTTCAGCCTGTTCGGCACTCTGCGCCACGGACACCCCGACCATACGACGCTGCTGCCGGCCAGCGCCGCCGCGAAGATCGCGTACCCCAGGCCGGACGGCAAGCTGACCTTCGACCGGCTCTCCTCGGTGTTCCTGTCCAACACGAACCACGCGGAAGGCCAGCCCGTGCACCTGCACGTCGCCAACGCGGCGCTGCAGGCGAGCTCCGAGCACGATGTCTACGGCGGCCCCTCGGCCCGCTACTGCCCCGCCGGCGTGTACGAGTGGACGAAGCAGGGCGCGCAGGACGTGTTCGTCGTCAACGCGCAGAACTGCGTGCACTGCAAGACCTGCGACATCAAGGACCCGAACGGCAACATCACCTGGACCGCGCCCGAAGGCGGCGGCGGGCCCAGCTACCCGAATATGTGAAGGGGGTAATGGGTTGGAACGCGGTGGACGTTCCTGGACGTAGAAAAACAAGAAGCCTCGATCACTCGAGCTCGGGCACCTCGTCCGTTAGGGTGTGAAATGGCCGAGGTCGCATTCAAAAGAACGGCCGACAATGAACGGCGGTGGCGCGTTCGAACTCTTTGGGCGCACAGTCACGTTGGTCGCTTACAACGTGCATCCCGGCAGAATTCCGGTAAGCGATTCCTAACCGGAGATCCCGCCTCGGAGTGGTAGGCCGTGCAGGACTTGAACCTGCGACCAAGGGATTATGAGTCCCCTGCTCTAACCAACTGAGCTAACGGCCCG
>JAQGMU010000672.1 GCA_028292195.1 Ramlibacter sp.
CGCCACCACCCTCGGCGCCTTCAGCACCGGCACCGGCTTCACCATGACCGACGCCGGCGGCCTGGCCATCACTGGCCCCGTGGCCGGCGGTGCGGGTCCGGTGACGATCACCACCACCGGCGCCCTGGCGGTGAACGGCAACGTGACGGGTACGAGCGTGAGCCTGACCGGCGTCGGCGTGACGCAGGGCGCGGGCAGCACCATCAACGGCGGCGCGAACGACGTGACGGTGGACGGCAACGACGGCGCGATCAGCATGGCCGGCCTGGTCACGACCACGAGCAACACCGCCACCGCGGTGCGGATCATCGACGCCACCACGGCGGCGCTGGGCAACATCACCACCGGCGCCACCGGTACCGTGGTGATCGGCGGGGCGGCGACGGACAACATCTCGGGTGCGGTGACGCAGACCGCGGGCACGGTCATCAACGCCGGCACGGTGACGGTCAACGGCGGCAGCACGGTGACGCTGGCGAACGCCAACGTCGTGACGAACCTGGGGCCGGCCACCAGCACCGGCGGCTTCACCTTCGTCGACACCACCGGTGGCCTGGCGCTGTCCGGTGCGGTGACCGATACCACCGGCGCGGTGGCGATCACCACCGCCGGCGGCGCGCTTGCACTTGGCGCGAACAACGTCTCCGGCGTGGGCGTGACCCTCACCGGCACGGGCGTCACCCAGGCGGCGGGCAGCGGCGTCAACGGCAACGCCGGCGGCGTGACGGTGGATGCCAACGACGGCGTGATCAACCTGGCCGGCGCGATCGGCACCACGAGCAACAGCGCGACGGCGGTGCGCATCCTCGACTCGGCCGCGGCGACGCTCGGCACCATCACCACCGGCGGCACGGGCACCGTGGTCATCGGCGGGGCCGGAACGGACAACCTCTCGGGTGCGGTGACGCAGACCGGCGGCACGACGATCACCGCCGGCACGGTGACGGTCAACGGCGGCAGCTCGGTGACGCTGACCAATGCGAACGCGGTCACGAACCTGGGCGCGGTCACCACCAACGGCAACTTCGCCTTCACGAACGCAGCCGCGCTGAACGTCACGGCGCCCGTGAATTCCGGCGCGACCGGCACGGTGGCGATCAACACGACCGCCGGCGCGCTGAACATCGCGGCCGCCGGCGACATCACCTCCGGTGGCACCGTCACCCTGACCGGCGCCGGCGGCATCGCCACTGCCGGCGACGTGACCACGAGCAACGACAACGTCAGCTACAACGGGGCGGTGACCTTGACCGGCCCGGTCGTGGTCAACGCGGGCACCGGCGCGGTTGCGTTCTCGAGCTCGGTGGCGGGCGGCAACAACAACCTGTCCCTGACCGCCACCGGCGGCGCGACGGCAGTCGGCGCGGTGTCCGGCATCAACGCGCTGACGACCTCGGTCGGCACCAACCTGAGCGCCTCCAGCGTGGGTGCGAACAGCGCGAGCCTGGGCGGCAACGTGACCACCACCGGCGCCCTGGGCCAGAGTTACGGGTCCACCGCGCTGACCAACAGCGTGACCTTGAATGCGGGCGCCGCCAATCCGATCGCGCTCGGCGCGGTGACCGGCAACGGCAATTCCCTCACGCTGACCGGCGTGGCGAGCACCACCGGGGCCGCCGGTCTTAACGTGCTGACGGCCAACCAGAGCCTGGCGACCACCGGCGCGGTGGCTGCCAACAGCGTGGCCGTGGCCGGCGCGGCCAGCCTGGGCGGCAACGTCACCACGACGGGCAGCCAGGCCTACGGCGGCGTGACGCTGACCAGCAACGTGGCGCTGCAAAGCACGGGCAACAGCGGCATCACCATGGCCAGCCTGGCGGGCGGCAACAAGGACCTGACCCTGACGACCACGGGCGGCGTGGCATCCGTGGGTGCCGTTTCCGGCGTCAACAACCTGACGTTGAGCAACAACACGAACCTGACCGCCGCCAGCCTGTCCACCAACACCGCCAACCTGGCGGGCAACGTGACGACCAGCGCCGGCCAGACCTACGGCGGCGCCGTCACGCTGAGCGGCGGGGTCACCATGGCCGACACGGCCAATGGCAACGTCAGGTTCAACGGCACCATCGATGGCGCCCAGGCACTGACCGTCACCACCGGCGGCACCACGGACTTCCTGGCACCGGTCGGCGGCACCACGAAGCTGGCTTCGCTGACAACCAACGGCGGCGGCACCACGGACATCAACGCCAGCATCTCCACCACCGGCGCGCAGACCTATACCGACAACGTGGTCCTGAGCACCGACGTCGTCCTGGACGGCCCCAGCATCGTGTTTGCGGGGACCGTGACGGGCGCCGGCCATGACCTGACATTGAAGACGGGCGGCAGCGGCACGGCGAGCTTCACCAGCGCCAGCGGCATCGACGACCTGACCTTCGGCACCGGGACCCTGGCGAGCACCGGCACCGTGACGGCGAACACCTACAACATCCAGGGCGGCACGGTCAGCGCCCTGCTTGGCGGCGGTACGCTGAACGTCTCCGGCAACACCAACCTGACCGGGACATCGGCGGCCGGCTCGGTGAACGTGACCGGCGGCACGCTGACGCTGGGTTCCAGCCCCAACCGCATCACCAGCGCCACCGCGCTCACGATCAACAGCGGCGCCACGCTCGATACGGGCTCGGCGTCGCAGCAGGTCGGCGCCACGGGAACGCTGGCGGCGGTGACCAACAACGGCACGCTCAAGGTTCCGGTCGGCATCAGCGTCCGCAGCATCAACAGCCCTGGCGACCTGCAGACCAGCAGCGGCGCCAGCGTCACCGCCACCGGCGACATCATCGCCGGCAAGGCCAGCAACGTGATCGGCGACGGCACCACCTTCACGCTGGGCGGCACGCTCGACGTGTCGGGCGACTTCGTCGGCACGGTGCTGGTGGCCGGCAGCTCCAGCAGCGTCAACCTGAACGACCTGAGCGCCAGCACCCTGACGGTGGCCAAGATGCAGGTGGCGCCCACGGCCTCGGTGACCCTCACGTCGCCGCAGAACCTGGTGATCAACACTCCGCAGCTGTCCCCGGTGCGCCTGCTGACGGTGACGGCACCCACGATCCTGTTCAAGGACTCGAGCCTGGCCATCACCGACGGTTCCCCCGGCGTGATCGCCACCGAGAGGATCGACGTGAACATCCAGCCGACCGGCAGCCTGAACACCCCGGCCGACCCGATGTTCATCCACCCGCGCACCCCGAAGATCAACATCACGGGGGTGAACGGGGCGGCCAAGAACTACTGGATCGCGGGCAACGTGGGCACCGACGTGGTCACGGCGACGATCCTGAACTTCAGCGTCAGTGCGGTGTCCGCCATGCACGCCGAGACCGCGCGCTTCCTGCGGACGCAGCAGCGGGCCGACGCCGGCCTGCTGGGACTGGAGAACCTGGTCCTGTTCGGTGGCCTGTCGCTCGACGCGGTGGTGGCGCCCCTGAGCTTCCCGAGCCTCCTGATCCGCGAGCCGCGCTGCCTCGAGGAGCAGCGCAAGGGAGACCCGACCTGCCAATGAGCCCAAAGCAGTGAAGCCCGCCGGCGAGCGCGCCGGCGGGGTAAACACGGGGGTGCCGGCGCGCCTCCGTGACTTATTTGGCGGGCGGCGATGGTACCGCCAGGCGCCAGACCTTAAACTGTGGCGGCGCGCTGTCGACGCATGACCACCCCTGTGACTGGCAAAAAACTAGGTCGCTACGAGATCATCCGCACCCTGGGCAAGGGTGCGATGGGGCTGGTTTACGAGGGCCAGGACCCCGTGCTGCAGCGGCACGTGGCGATCAAGACGATCATCGTCGAGAAGCTCGACGCCAAGGCCGCCGAGGAATACGAGTTCCGCTTCCGCACGGAGGCGCTCGCCGCCGCCCGCCTGCTGCACCCGAACATCGTCCCGATCTTCGACTTCGGGCGCGACGAGGAAGTCGCGTACCTGGTCATGCAGTTCATCGACGGGGACGACCTCAAGCATCACCTGGACAACGGGGAGCACTTCTCCACCGCCATGGTGATCTCGATGATCCTCGACCTGCTGGCGGCCCTGGACCACGCGCACGAAAACAACATCGTGCACCGGGACGTCAAGCCCGGGAACATGCTGATCGAGAAGGGGCGCGTCAAGCTGATGGACTTCGGCGTCGCGCGCATCCAGGACCCCGACGCCGTCAACCGCACCCAGATCGGCGCCGCCGGCATCGGCACCCCGCGCTACATGTCGCCCGAGCAGGCGCAGGGCCAGCGGGTCGACGCCCGCTCCGACCTGTTCGCCGCGGGGGTGGTGCTGTATGAGCTGCTGACGGGCGTGCGGCCGTTCGACGGCGACAACCCGTTCGCGGTCATCCACCAGATCGTCAACACGCTGCCGCCGCCGCCGACCTACCACAATCCGAAACTGCCCCGCTCCATCGACGCGGTGGTGGCCAAGGCGCTGGCCAAGAACCGCGACGAGCGTTTCTCCTCGGCCCGCGAATTTGCCCTGGCGCTCAAGTCCGCCGGCCAGCGGATCGGCAGCGGCGG
>JAQGMU010000029.1 GCA_028292195.1 Ramlibacter sp.
CTCCCGGTGGTCGCCGTAAGCGCCCGCCAGCTGCAGCGGGTGCAGGCGCGGCGCCGGTTCCGGTTGGGGTACCAGCAGATGGAGGACGTGGTGAGCGCCGCGCAGCAAGGCCTGCTGCGCGCTACCGGGTTCCAGTGCGTGGCGCGGGTCGCGTACGTATTCGTAACTCAGCCAATAGGTCAAAACCACCACCATGCTGCTGGCGGTGGGCTCGGCCTCGCGGGTGTCGATGCGGATGGCGCCGGAGCGGCTCATCCCGTCCAGCAGCGCCCGCACCGCCTTGATCTTGTTCTTCAGCACATGCTGGAAGTGGGTTTCCAGCAGGCGGTTCTTCGACAGCAGGTCGTTCAGGTCGCGGTACAGGAAGCGGTACTGCCAGATCAGCTCGAACAGGGTGTGCAGGAAGAACCAGGCATCCTCGACATCGCGCACGTCGCCGGCGGCCGCGAGCAACTCGCCCAGCGCCCGTTCGTAGCGGCCGAACAGGGCGTTGATCAGTTCGTCCTTCGCCGGGTAGTGGTAGTAGAGGTTGCCCGGGCTGATGTTCAGTTCGGCCGAGATCAGCGTCGTCGAGACGTTGGGCTCGCCGAAGCGGTTGAACAGGTCGAGCGTGATTTCGAGGATGCGCTCGGCGGTGCGGCGCGGGGCTTTCTTTGCCATGCTCAGGCCGGTCGCAGTTGGCGCTCGAGGCGATCGAGCGCCTGGCCCAGGTCGGCGAGGGCTCGACCCAGGCGCGGCCGGACAGGCGCCGGCGCCCGCACTGGCGCGAGCAGCGCGCGGCCATCATCGGCCAGCAGGTCGGCTCGCAAGGTGATGCCGTGTCGCGCCAGCCGCGGCGCCAGTTCGTCCTGCCGCGCCCGCAGCTGGGCGCGGGTCTGGCGGTAGGCGTGAGCGGCCAGCTGGCGGCGGCGGCCGTAGCTGAAAGCGCTGGCCAGGTTGATCTCGGCGTCGTCCGGGTCCGGTTCCAGCAGCACGATGTCGGCGGCCGGCCAGGCACGGGCGTAGTGCTTCATGCCGGTCTCCAGCCGCGAATGGATCAGGGCGCGGAAGGTCTGGCCCAGCACCGCCGGCAGGCCGCGGTCGGCGATCCGCGTGGAACCGGAACCGGCAGCCCGCAACGGCACCAGCGGGTTCAGGCACAGCACGAGGTCGGCGCCCGCCTCCAGTGCGACCGAGGCATGCAGCGTCTTCTTCAGCGCGCCGTCGACGAACGAGCGGCCGCCTATGGTGACCGGCGGGAACAGCCCGGGCAGGGCGGCGCTGGCCTGCACCGCGCGCGAGATCGGCACATGGTCCCAGCCGGGACCGCCCAGGACCACGGTCTCGCCGGTCTCGAGGTCGGTCGCCACCAGGCTGAGCCGGCTGCGCAAGCTGCGGAAGTCGTTGCTGCGCCCCGCTTGGCCGAAGACGCGCGCCAGGCGGCGGTGGATGTCTTCGTTGCTGAAGAGGCCGGTGGGAATGGCGGGCCCGAGCTGCGCCAGTGCCTCGGTCCAGCGCAGGCGGCCGGAGCCGGCGCGCCAGAGCGCCGAGGCCGCCAGCCCGGGCAGCAGGGCGGCCCGGCGGGCGAACTCCCCATACGCCGGCACCATCAGCCAGGCCGGGTCGAAAACTTCGGCGTCGCTGCCGCCGGTGTCCTCGATGAAGGCCGCGCACAGCGCCCGCGGCGACAGGCCGTTGGCCAGGGCGGCGGCGATGAAGCCGCCGGCGGAAACGCCCACGTAGTGCTGCAGCCGGGTGAAGTCCAGGCCGTCCAGCGCCTCTTCCAGTGCACAGAGGGCACCGATCTCGTAGACGGCGGCGAGCGGGCCGCCGCCGGCCAGGGCGAGGGCGATGCGGGGGCTGGCCTCCGGAGTCTTCCTCATGCGCTGGCAGTGTAGGGGCTCAGCGCAGCCCCAAACCAGCAGATCACTCCGCTTTCTTCGCTGGCGCGCGTTTGCGCGCCGCCTTCGCCGGGGCCTTCGCTGCCGGCGTCTTCACCGCGCGGCGCGCCGGGGCGGCCCCACCGTTCATCCTGGCAACGCTGCGATTGAGTTCCTCGACGCGGGCGGTCAGCGCCTCCACGTCCTTGGCGGTGGGCACGCCCAGCTTCTTCAGGGCCCGGGCCACCCGCTCCTCGAAGATGTTTTCCAGCTTGTCCCACTGGCCGGAGGCCTTGGACGAGAGGTCGGTCGCCATCGACGCCATGCGGCTGGTGGCTTCGGTCAGCTTGCCTTCGGCCGCCGCCTGGGTCTTGCGCTGCAGGCCCACGCCTTCCTTCACCAGCGCCTCGAACACCTTGCCGCCTTCCTCCTGCGCCTTGGAAAAGGCGCCGAGTCCGGCCAGCCAGATCTGCTGCGCCGACTCCTTGACGGTGCTGGCCAGCTGGGCGGAGGCGGCGCGCTTGGTCGCGCTTTCTTCCCCGGTCGACTTCTGCAGCTTCTTCACCATGTGCTTCTCCTTCTAGTGGCGAGTCTGGAGCGAATTTACGCGCGCGGGCCGCCGCCGTTTAGGTGCCAGCTCCTAAACGGCCGGTGCGCCGGGTTTGCCTGTTAGGCGGCGCGGCAGGGTTTGGGCAAGAATGCCCGCCAGCGCCCCTCGCGCGAACAACAAGGAGGCCGTCCATGCATTACTTCGTCACCGGCGCAACCGGTTTCATCGGCAAGCGGCTGGTCCGCAAGCTGCTGGAACGCAAGGGAGCCGTCGTCCACTTCCTGCTGCGGCCGCAAAGCGAGGGCAAGGTGGCGGAACTGCGCCACTACTGGGGCGTGGGCGCGGCCCGCGCCATCCCGGTGTTCGGCGACCTGACCGCGCGCAAGCTGGGCGTGGCGGCCGACGAGGTGAAGAAGCTGAAGGGCCAGGTCGACCACTTCTTCCACCTGGCCGCGGTCTACGACCTGGCGGCGGACGAGGAAAGCCAGGTGGAGGTCAACGTCGCCGGCACCCGCAACACGGTGGAATTCGCCAGGGCGGTTGATGCGGGCCACTTCCATCACGTCTCGTCCATCGCCGCCGCCGGCCTGTACGAAGGCGTGTTCCGCGAGGACATGTTCGACGAGGCCGAGAACATCGAGCACCCGTACTTCGCGACCAAGCACGAGAGCGAGAAGATCGTGCGCAAGGAAAGCAAGGTGCCGTGGACGGTGTACCGCCCCGCGATGGTGGTGGGCGACAGCCGCACCGGCGAGATGGACAAGATCGACGGGCCCTACTACTTCTTCAAGCTGATCCAGCGCATGCGCCAGCTGCTGCCGCCGTGGATGCCGGCCATCGGGCTGGAAGGCGGGCGCATCAACATCGTGCCGGTCGACTACGTGGTCGACGCGCTCGACCACATCGCCCACCAGGACGGCATTGCCGGCAAGGCCTTCCACCTGGTCGACCCGGAGGGCTTGCGCGTCGGCGACGTGCTGGACATCTTCAGCCGCGCCGCCCATGCGCCGCGCATGAACGTGTTCGTCAACGCGGCCTTGCTCGGCTTCATCCCGAAAAGCGTGAAGAAGGGGCTGATGGCGGTGGCGCCGATCCGCCGCATCCGCAACGCGGTGCTCAAGGACCTGGGGCTGCCGGAGGACATCCTCGCCTTCGTCAACTACCCCACCCGCTTCGACAGCCGCGAGGCCGAGGCCCGGTTGAAAGGCAGCGGCATCGCCTGCCCGAACCTGAAGGACTACGCCTGGCGCCTCTGGGACTACTGGGAGCGCCACCTGGACCCCGACCTGCACATCGACCGCACCCTGCGCGGCACGGTGGGCGGCAAGGTGGTGCTGGTGACCGGCGGCTCGTCCGGCATCGGCCTGGCGGCGGCCCACAAGTTCGCCGAGGCCGGCGCCACCACCGTCATCTGCGGCCGCGACCAGGACAAGCTGGACGAGGCCCGCGCCGAGGCCAAGGCCAAGGGCTACGACTTCGTCGCCTATCCGGCGGACCTGGCCGACATGGCCGATTGCGACCGCTTCCTGCGGGTGCTGCTGGAAAACCACGGTGGCGTCGACTTCCTGATCAACAACGCCGGCCGCTCGATCCGGCGCGCCATCGAGGCCAGTTACGACCGCTTCCACGACTACGAGCGCACCATGCAGCTGAACTACTTCGGCTGCCTGCGCGTGACCATGGGCTTGCTGCCGTCGATGGTGGCCAGGCGCCACGGCCACGTGGTCAACATCAGCTCGATCGGCGTGCTGACCAACGCCCCGCGCTTTTCGGCCTACGTGGCCTCGAAGGCGGCGCTGGACGCCTGGACCCGCTGCGCCGCCAGCGAGTTCCAGGACCAGGGCATCACCTTCACCACCATCAACATGCCGCTGGTGCGCACGCCGATGATCGCCCCGACCAAGATCTACAACAACGTGCCCACCCTGGCGCCGGAGGAAGCGGCCGACCTGATCGCCGAGGCCTGCATCGCCAGGCCGGTGCGCATCGCCACCCGTCTCGGCGTCACCGGCCAGGTGCTCCATGCCCTGCTGCCACGGGTGGCGCAGATCGCCATGAACACCAGCTTCCGCATGTTCCCGGACTCCTCCGCCGCCAAGGGCGACAGGGGCGCGAAGCCCCAGCTGTCGGCCGAAGCGATGGCCTTGCAGCAGATGATGCGCGGCATCCACTTTTGAAACGCTCTGCTCCAGAAGGCGTACCCATATGTAAGCGAGCACTTCACGTACGGATGACATAATCCCGGTCGCGGTCCTGCGGGGGGCAGGCCACAGGCAAGAGGGAGTTTTCTTCATGATTTTCGTGACGGGCGGGGCCGGGTTCATCGGCTCGAATTTCGTCCTGGACTGGCTGGCCGCGGGCGGCGAGGGCGTCGTCAACCTGGACAAGCTGACCTACGCCGGCAACCGGGAGAACCTGCGCTCGCTGGAAGGCAACCCGCGCCACGTCTTCGTGCAGGGCGATATCGGCGACCAGGCGCTCGTGACTGATCTATTGGCGCGGCACCAGCCGCGCGCCATCGTCAACTTCGCCGCCGAATCGCACGTGGACCGCTCGATCCACAGCCCGGGCGACTTCATAGCAACCAACGTGGTCGGCAGCTTCCGCTTGCTGGAAGCCGCGCGCGTCTTCTGCGACGGCCTGCCGGCCGCATCCCGGGACCAGTTCCGCTTCCTGCACGTGTCCACCGACGAGGTCTACGGCTCCCTGGCGCCCGCCGAAGCTGCCTTCGCGGAAGGCAGGCGCTACGAGCCCAACAGCCCCTATTCGGCCAGCAAGGCCGCCAGCGACCACCTGGTGCGGGCCTACCACCACACCTACGGGCTGCCGGTGCTGACCACCAACTGCTCGAACAACTACGGGCCGTACCACTTCCCGGAGAAGCTGATCCCGCTGATGATCGTCAACGCGCTGGCCGGCAAGCCGCTGCCGGTGTACGGCGACGGCATGCAGGTGCGCGACTGGCTGTACGTCGGCGACCACTGCAGCGCCATCCGCCGCGTGCTGGAAGCCGGCCGCCCGGGCGAGGTCTACAACATCGGCGGCTGGAACGAGAAGCCCAACATCGACATCGTGCGGACCATCTGCGCGCTGCTCGACGAACTGCGGCCGCGCGCCGCCGGCGGCAGCTACACGCAGCAGGTCGCGTACGTGAAGGACCGCCCCGGCCACGACCGCCGCTACGCCTTCGACGCCCGCAAGATCGAGCGCGAGGTGGGCTGGTATCCTGCCGTGTCTTTAGAGAGCGGAATCCGCTAGACCGTGCGCTGGTACCTCGTTCACGCCGACTGGGTTCTGCGCGTGCAGTGCGGAGCCTACCGGGATTGGATTTC
>JAQGMU010000066.1 GCA_028292195.1 Ramlibacter sp.
GTTCCCGCTGCAGGAAGGCGAGAAGATCAACGTGGTGCTGCCGCTCACCGGCGAATTCCGCAGCTTCCCGGCCGACCATTACGTGTTCATGGCGACCTCGATGGGCACGGTGAAGAAGACCACGCTCGACGAATTCAACAACCCGCGCAAGCTGGGCATCATCGCGGTCGACCTCGACCCCGGCGACTACCTGATCGGCGCCGCGCTGACCGACGGCAAGCACGACGTGATGCTGTTCTCCGACAACGGCAAGGCGGTGCGCTTCGACGAGAACGACGTGCGCCCCACCGGCCGCAACACCCGCGGCGTGCGCGGCATGATGATGGACGAGGGCCAGGGCGTGATCGCCATGCTGGTGGCCGAGGACGAGCAGCAGAGCGTTCTCACGGCCACCGCCAACGGCTACGGCAAGCGCACCCCGATCGGCGAGTACACCCGCCATGGCCGCGGCACCAAGGGCATGATCGCCATCCAGCAAACCGAGCGCAACGGCAAGGTGGTCGCTGCCACTTTGGTTCACACCGACGACGAGATCATGCTGATCACGGACCGCGGCGTGCTGGTGCGCACCCGGGTCAGCGAGATCCGCGAGATGGGCCGGGCGACCCAGGGCGTGACCCTGATCGGCCTGGACGAGGGGTCCAAGCTGAGCGGACTGCAGCGTATCGTGGAGAATGATGCTGCCGCGCCGGAAGGCGAGGACACCCCACCCGATGCCTAAGACCCTTTCCGAGCTCCGCACCAGCATCGATGCAGTCGACCGCGACCTGCTGGCGCTGCTCAATCGCCGCGCCGCCCTGGCCAACGAGGTGGGGGACATCAAGCGCGCCGAAGGCTCACCGGTGTTCCGGCCCGAGCGCGAGGCCCAGGTCATCAACGGCCTGCAGGAGGCGAATCCGGGCCCGCTGAAGGGCGACAGCCTCGCGCACATCTGGCGCGAGATCATGTCGGCGTGCCGGGCGCTGGAAGCGCCGCAGCGGGTGGCCTACCTGGGCCCGGCCGGCACCTTCAGCGAACAGGCGGCGCTGCAGTTCTTCGGCAGCAGCATCGAGCACGTGCCCTGCGTGAGCATCGACGAGGTGTTCCGCGCCACGGCGGCCGGCACGGCGCAGTTCGGCGTGGTGCCGGTGGAGAACTCCACCGAAGGCGTGGTGGCCCGCTCGCTCGACCTGTTCCTCAATTCGCCGCTGCACATCGTCGGCGAGACCAGCCTGATGGTGCGCCACAACCTGCTGCGCAAGCTGAACTCGCTGGACGCCATCGAGGTGGTGCTCGCCCATCCGCAGGCGCTGGCCCAGTGCCAGGGCTGGCTCAACAACCACCTGCCGAAAGTGGAGCGCCGGGCCGTCTCCAGCAACGCCGAAGGTGCCCGGCTGGCCGCGGGCAACCCGGCCTGGGCCGGCATTGCCAGCGACCGCGCCGCCACCGAGTTCGGGCTGCACATCGCGGCCCACGCCATCCAGGACGACGCCTTCAACCGCACCCGCTTCGCCGTGGTCTGCCTGCCGCAGACGCTGCAGGTGCCGGAAGCCTCCGGCAAGGACTGCGTGAGCCTCATCGTTTCAGTCCCCAACAAGCCCGGCGCGGTGCACGACATCCTGGTGCCCTTGAAACAGCACGGGGTTTCGATGACGCGTTTCGAATCCCGGCCCGCACGTTCGGGCCAGTGGGAATACTATTTCTACATCGACCTGCAGGGCCACCCGACGCAGGCGCCCATGGCGGCCGCGCTGGCCGACCTGCAGTCGCTCTGTGCCTTCTACAAGGTGCTGGGCACCTACCCCCTCGGCGAATAAAGACAACAAATGGCAGCCATGTTCGAGCAGCTGGGTTTGATCGGGTGCGGCCTGATGGGCGGCTCGTTCGCGCTCGCAGTGAAAAAGGCCGGCCTGGTCAAGCGCGTGGTGGGCTACAGCAAGTCGCCTTCCACCACGGAACGTGCCCGCCAGATGGGCATCATCGACGTCGAGGCGCCGTCCGCGCTGCTGGCCGTGTCCGGCGCCGACCTGGTGCTGGTGGCCGTGCCGGTCTCGGCGTCCGAGGCCACCTTCAAGGCCATCCGCCACCTGATCACGCCCAACATGCTGATCATGGACGTCGGCTCGACCAAGCTCGACGTGGTCGAGGCCGCCCGCCGCGTGCTGGGCGCGCACCTGGGTTCGTTCGTGCCGGCCCATCCGATCGCCGGCAAGGAAGTGTCGGGCGTCGAACACGCCGACGCCGAGCTGTACATCGGCAAGCAGGTGATCCTGACCCCGGTGGAGAAGACCCAGGTCGGCAAGCTGAAGAAGGCCATCGACCTGTGGGAGGCCATGGGCTGCCACGTGCAGCAGATGGCGCCCGAATCGCACGACGCGGCCTTCGCCGCCGTCAGCCACATGCCGCACCTGCTGGCCTTCGCGCTGATGCACGCCATCACCAGCCAGCCGCTGGGCAAGGACTTCCTGGCCCTCGGCGGCCCGGGCTTCCGCGATTTCACCCGCATTGCCGCCAGCGATCCCAAGATGTGGCGCGACGTGCTGGTGGCCAACAAGCACGAGGTCGTCGAGCAGGCCAAGATGTTCCAGCGCAGCCTGCTCAACATGCTGCAGCTGGTGGAAGATTCGCAGGGCGAGAAGCTCGAGGCCATGATCGAACAGGCCAGCCAGAGCCGCGCGCACTGGCGCATGGGCCAAAAAGGCAAGTAAGCAGGCGGCCGCCGCCGGCCGCGCACCCCGATGTTCACGACCGCATTCCTGGACCTCCCGCCGCTGGAGGAAGCCGCCGGCACCGTCACCCTGCCCGGCTCGAAAAGCATTTCGAATCGCGTGCTGCTGCTGGCCGCGCTGTCCGGCGGCACCACGCGGGTCCACGACCTGCTGGATTCCGACGACACGCGCGTGATGCTGGACGCACTGCGGGCCCTGGGGTGCAGCGTGGTGCATGTCGGCAAGGCGGTCGAGATCACGGGGTTTGGTGGGGTCGCTTCGCGAACCCACCCTACGAACGCTACGGATCCCCGTAGGGTGGGTTCGCGCAGCGACCCCACCGCCACCGCCACCGCACCAGGCCCCCGCCTGTTCCTGGGCAACGCCGGCACCGCCATGCGCCCCTTGACGGCGGCCCTGGCCCTGATCGGCGGCGAATTCGAACTGAGCGGCGTGCCCCGCATGCATGAACGCCCCATCGGTGATCTGGTCGATGCGCTGCGGCAGCTCGGTTGCCGCATCGACTACCTGGGCACCGAAGGCTTTCCGCCGCTGAAGGTTCACCCGGCGACGGCCCTGAAACTGGATGCGCCTATCCAGGTCCGCGGCGACG
>JAQGMU010000129.1 GCA_028292195.1 Ramlibacter sp.
TCCTGCCCGGCCTTTTCCTGCTCTACGTGCTGGTGCTGATCCCGTTCACGCCCAGCATCGCCGACCTGCGCAAGGCGAAGTCGGAGGTGCCCACCGTGGTGCTGTCGTCGGACGGCGTGGTGCTGGCCGAATTCAGGCGGCTCAACCGGGCGTGGGTGCCGCTGGCCCGCATCTCGCCCTCGGCCATCGACGCGCTGATCGCCACCGAGGACCACCGCTTCTACGAACATCATGGCCTGGACCTGCGGCGCACCGCCGGCGCCGCCTGGAGCACGCTGCGCGGCACGCGCCAGGGCGGTTCCACCATCACCCAGCAGCTGGCGCGCAACCTGTACCCGGAGGAGATCGGCCGCTCCGCCAGCCTCACGCGCAAGGTGAAGGAGGCGATCACGGCGCTGAAGATCGAGGCCATCTACTCGAAGAAGGAGATCCTGGAGGTCTACCTCAATACGGTGCCCTTCCTCTACAACGCCTACGGCATCGAGATGGCCGCGCGCACCTATTTCGACAAGTCGGCCGACAAGCTGGACGTGCTGGAAAGCGCCACCCTGGTCGGGATGCTGAAGGGCACCAGCTACTACAACCCGGTGCTCAATCCGGAGCGGGCGCGCGACCGGCGCAACACGGTGCTGGCGCAGATGGTCAAGCGCGGCAAGCTGGAGCCGGCGCGGGCCGAAGTGCTGGCGGCGCGGCCGCTGCGGGTCGACTTCGAGCGCCAGCAGGAGCCGATCGGCATCGCCCCGCACGTGGCCCAGCACCTGCGCAAGTGGCTGATCGCCTGGGCCGACCGGGCGGACTACGACATCTACGCCGACGGCCTGGTGGTGCGGACCACCATCGACGCGCGGCTGCAGCGCGCGGCCAACCAGGCCGTGGCGCGCCAACTGCACCAGCTGCAGGACGCGGCGGACCGCGGCCGGCCGCGCGGCGCGGAGCGCAACCTGCTGCAGGCCGGCTTCCTTGCGCTCGATCCGCGCAGCGCGCAGGTGCGTGCCTGGGTGGGCAGCGGCGACTTCACGCAGGCCCAGTTCGACCACGTCATCCAGGCCCGGCGCCAGCCCGGCTCCACCTTCAAGCCCTTCGTCTACGGCGCCGCCTTCGAGCGCGGCATGAGCCCGGACGACACCTTCCTCGACCAGCAGGTGGAAATCCGCGACCGCGGCGCCGTCTGGAGCCCGCGCGATGCCACGCCGCCCACCAACCAGCCGATGACGCTGCGCGACGGCCTGGTCCACTCGCGCAACAGCATCACGGCGCAAGTGGTGCAGAAGATCGGCGCGGCGCGGGTGGCGGAACTGGCCTATGCGCTGGGCGTGCGCGAAAGCAAGCTGGAGGCCGTGCCCTCGCTGGCCCTGGGCACCAGCCCGGTGACGCTGCGCGAGATAGTGTCGGCCTATGGCACGCTGGCCAATAGCGGCAGCTACCTCGGCGACCCGCAGCTGGTGACGCACGTGGAGGACCGCAAGGGCCACCTGCTGGCGGCCTTCGTCAACCCCAAGCCGCAGCAGGCGATGCAGCGGGGCCAGGCGCTGAAGCTGGTGAACGTGATGCGCGGGGTGGTCGACGAAGGCACCGGCACGGCCATCCGCACGCGTTACGGCATCCAGGCCGACGTCGCCGGCAAGACCGGCACCACCCAGGACAACACCGACGGCTGGTTCATCCTGATGCACCCGCAGCTGGTGGCCGGCGCCTGGGTCGGCTTCGACGACAACAGCTCGATGGGCGACTCCTGGGGACCGGGCGCGCGCAGCGCCCTGCCGATGGTGGGCGACTTCTTCGGCCAGGCGCTGAGGCTGCGGGCGGTCGATGGCAAGGCGGAGTTCGACATCCCGCGCCCGCGGCCGAAGCCGCGTGAGCAGCCCGCCGAACCGCTGCAGCAGGTGGTCAACGACCTGCTGGGACGGCTGCTGAAGATGATCCAGTAGCCTCGCCCAGCGCGTGGTAGACGCGCAGCGCGGCCCAGGCATCGTTGGCCGCGTACAGCACCTGCGCCGGCGTCAGCTGCCGGCTGGCCCAGTTGGAGGTGGCGGCACGTTTGGACTTCAGCAGCCGGCGCTGGAACAGCACGGCGACGGCCGCCTTCACGCCCATCTGGCGGCGGTAGCCGCGCGAGCGGAACACCGTGTCGAGGTCCAGCACGTCCTGCGGCTCCACTCCCAGCTTGTGGGTGATGCGGCGCGTGTCGTCGTGCAGGCCGAAGCCCGCCTTGACGATGCCGGCACGGGCCAGCAGTTCGCCGGCGACGGCGCGGCAGCCCGGCTCGTGCAGCTGGAAGACGAAAGCCTGGTCCAGCGTCGCCAGCTGGATGGTGTGCGGCCCTTCGGAGGCCTCGCCGGCGTTGAAGGTCGGCTTGGACTCGGTGTCGAAACCCCAGACCGGGTGGGCCAGCAACGCGTCCGCCGCGGCTTCGGCCTGCGGCGTGGTCGCCACCAGCAAAATGCGGTCCAGGCCGATCCGCTCGAACGGTTCCAGCAGGGCGATTTCTTCGGGGGCGGGGAGCGGCGGCGCTTGCATTGCCTCGCAGGATAGCCGGTCTTTGCGAACGGCCCAGCAGCGCCATTAGGGCAGAAGAGCATTTCCCCGGCGACCCGCCGGCGCCAGAATGTTTGCATGCCATCCGTCGTCGGCTGGCCAGGAGACTGTTCATGCCCCGTGCGCGCCTTCGCACCCTTGCCCTGCTGTCCGGCCTGTTCCTCGCCGTGGCGCTGCCGCTTTCGACGGCCCACGCGCAGGCCTGGCCCAGCAAGCCGATCCGCATCGTCGTCACCTTCCCGCCGGGCGGCGCGCCGGACACGCTGGCGCGGGTGCTGGCGGAAAAGTGGGGCGCACTCGGCCAGCCGGTGACCGTCGACAACAAGCCGGGCGCCGGCGGCAACATCGGCGCCGACCTGGTGGCCAAGGCGCCGGGCGACGGCTACACGCTGGTGCTTGGCACCGTCGGCACCCACGCCATCAACGCCTCGCTGTACGAGAAGATGCCGTACAACAACATCCGCGACTTCACGCCGATCAGCTTCCTCGCCTCCACGCCCAACCTGCTGGTGGTGAACAAGGAGGTGCCGGCCAACAACGTGAAGGACCTGGTCGAACTGGCGAAGAAGAACACGCTGTTCTTCGGGTCCTCCGGCAGCGGCACCTCGATCCACCTCTCCGGCGAGCTGTTCAACACGCTGGCCGGCGTGAAGATGCAGCACGTCCCCTACAAGGGCCGGGCCGAGGCCATCCCCGACCTGCTGGGCGGGCGCATCCAGATGATCTTCGACAACATGCCCTCGGCCCTGCCGCTGGTGCAGGAGGGCAAGCTGAAGGCGATCGCCGTCACCAGCGCGCAGCGGTCGCCCGCCGCCCCCTACATTCCCACCATCGCCGAATCGGGCCTGCCCGGCTTCGAGGCCACTTCCTGGTTCGCGCTGCTCGGCTCGCCCGGCATCCCGCGCGACGTGCAGATGCGCATCAACGCCGAGACGCTGAAGGTGATGGCCATGCCGGACGTGAAGGAGAAGCTGGGCAGGCTGGGGCTGGAACCCAACCCCGGCACGCCGGAGGCGCTCGCAAGCCTGATCCAGGCCGAGACAGCCAAGTGGGCGCGCGTGGTCAAGGAATCCGGCGCCAAGATCGAATGAGGAACGCACCATGCTCACCCTGAACGGCTTCGCCCTCAGCAACTACTACAACAAGGTCAAGCTGGCCTTGCTGGAAAAAGGCATTCCCTTCGAGGAAGCCTACGTCGGCACCCAAAACACCGACCCCGCGGTGCTGGCCTGCTCGCCGCTCGGCAAGATCCCCTTCCTCAGCACCGGGCAGGGCGGCCTGTGCGAAAGCCAGGTGATCCTGGAATACCTCGAGGACGTCTACCCGCAGCCGCCGCTGCTGCCGCCAGACGCGTACGCCGCCGCCAAGGTGCGCGAGCTGGTCACCTTCCTCGACTGGCACCTGGAGATGGCGGCGCGCCAGCTGTACCCGTCCGCGTTCTTCGGCGCCCCGCCGCTGTCGGAGAGCAATTCGGCGCGGATCCGGCGGGAGGTCGAGCACCGGATCGCCGGCTTCCAGCGGCTCGCGAAGTTCGCCCCCTACGTCGCCGGCGACATGTTCACGATGGCCGACTGCGCCGCCTTCGCCGACCTGCCGGTGGTGGGCCTGGCCACCAAGGCGATCTACGGCGAGGACCTGCTGGTTGCGGCCGGCGTCGATTACAAGCCCTACGTCAAGTTCATCGGCGAGCGGGCCAGCGCGCAGAAGGTCGTCGCCGACCGGAAGGCAGCGCAGTCCAGGGGCGTCGCCTGATGGCCGATCAACGCAAGGTCGCCCTGGTCACGGGCTCGGCCACCGGCGTCGGCGCGGCCGCGGCCTTGCAGCTGGCCCGGCGCGGCTGGAACGTGGTGATCAACTATTCGCGCAGCGAGAGCGAAGCGCGCGCTGCCGAAGAGGCCTGCCGCACGGCCGGCGCCGACACCTTGCTGATGCGCGGCGACGTCGCGCAGGACGCCGACTGCCGTGCGCTGGCGACGGCGGCCGTGGAGCGCTGGGGCCGCATCGATGCACTGGTCAACAACGCCGGCATCTCGGTGTTCGGCGCCTCCGCGGCCTGGGACGCGCTCGACGTCGAAGCCTTCCAGCGGATCTACGCGGTCAACACCATCGGCAGCTTCCAGATGGTGCGGGCCTGCGCGCCGCAGCTGAAGGCGGCGCGCGGCTGCATCGTCAACGTCTCCTCCATCGCCGGCTCGCTGGGCATAGGCTCCTCGGTGCCCTACATCGCGTCCAAGGGCGCGATCAACGCCATGACGCTGCACCTGGCACGCACGCTGGCGCCGGACGTGCGGGTCAATGCGGTCTGCCCCGGCATGGTCACCAGCCGCTGGTTCGTGGACGGCATCGGCCAGGAAGGCTTCGACAAGCTCAAGGACAACTACGAGAAGCTCGCGCCGCTGGGCCGGCCGGCCACGCCGGAAGACGTGGCCGAGGCGATCGTCTAGCTGGTCGACGGCGCCCGCACGACCACCGGGGAACTGCTGCATCTCGATTCCGGCATGCACCTGGGCGGCCGCGCAATCCAGATTCCCGGCACGCGCTAAGCTGCGGGGATGACACCCGAAGAACTGCTGCGCCACTACGACGAGGCCACCTCCTGGAGCGCCGGCTGCGGCCTGTCGGTGAACGAGGCCTACGAGCGCGCCCTGTCCGTGCGCGAACTGCGCATCAACCGCGGCGAGCAGCCGCGCGGCTACAAGATCGGCTTCACCAACCGCACCATCTGGCCGCGCTACGGTGTGTACGCGCCGATCTGGGGGACGGTCTGGAACACCACGCTGGCGTATTGCGAAAGTGCGGGCGTGGTCGACCTGGCCGGCACCAGCCAGCCCCGGCTGGAGCCCGAGTGCGTGTTCGGCGTGAGGGCCACGCCGCCGGCCCGCGCGACCCTGGACGACCTGCGCGCCGCCATAGAGTGGGTCGCGCCCGGCTTCGAGATCGTGCAGTCGCACATGCCGGACTGGAAGTTCAATGCCGCCGACACGGTGGCCGACGGCGCGCTGCACGCGCGGCTGCTGGTGGGACAGCGGATCGCGGCGGACACACTGCCGCGCGATGCCGCCGCCTTCGAGCAGCAGCTGGCCACGGCCCGCATCTCGCTGCGTTGCGGCGACGAGAAGAAGGACGAGGGCGTTGGCGCCAACGTCCTCGACGGCCCGTTGCACGCGCTGCTGCATTTCCTGCAGGCCTTGCGCGACTGCCCGGGCGCCACCGACCTGCAGCCCGGCGACGTGGTCACCACCGGCACCTGGACCGATGCCTGGCCGGTGCGCGCGGGCGAGACCTGGCGCGCCGACTTCGCCGGTGCCCTGGCGCCGCTCACCGTGCGTTTCACGTGAGGGGCGGCATGCAGGACCCCCTGCCCCAGGACTGCCTGGCCGCCACGCCGCTGGTGGACGCGATGCGTGACAGCTTCCGTTAGGAGTGGACATGCAGAAGCGCCAG
>JAQGMU010000139.1 GCA_028292195.1 Ramlibacter sp.
TTGCCCTCCGACTTGCTCATCCGCTTGCCTTGCGCGTCGCGCACCAGGCCGTGGATGTAGACGTCGTGGAACGGCACCTTGCCCGTGAAGTGCAGCGTCATCATGATCATCCGGGCGACCCAGAAGAAGATGATGTCGTGGCCGGTGACGAGCACGCTCGAGGGCAGGAACAGATCGAGCTCTTCGGTCTGCTTCGGCCAGCCGAGCGAGGAAAAGGGCACCAGCGCCGACGAGTACCAGGTGTCGAGCACGTCGGGGTCGCGCGTGAGCTTCCTGCCCGGCGCCTGGGCCCGTGCGTCCGCTTCGCTGGCCGCCACGTAGACCTTGCCGTCCTCGTCGTACCAGGCCGGGATCTGGTGGCCCCACCACAGCTGGCGCGAGATGCACCAGTCCTGGATGTTGTTCATCCACTGGTTGTAGGTGTTGACCCAGTTCTCCGGCACGAAGCGCACGGCGCCGGTCTGCACCGCATCGATGGCCTTCTGCGCGATCGACTTGCCCGTGGGGTCCTGCGGGCTGACCTTGCTCATCGCCACCCACCATTGGTCGGTGAGCATGGGCTCGACGACCTGGCCGGTGCGGGCGCAGCGCGGCACCATCAGCCTGTGCTTTTTTGTCTCCGCCAGCAGGCCCTGGGCTTCCAGGTCGGCGACCACCTTCTTGCGGGCGACGAAGCGGTCCAGCCCGCGGTAGGCGGCCGGCGCGTTCTCGTTGATGGTGGCGTCGAGGTTCAGCACGCCGATCATCGGCAGGCCGTGGCGCTGGCCTACCTGGTAGTCGTTGGTGTCGTGGGCCGGCGTGACCTTCACCACGCCGGTGCCGAATGCGCGGTCGACGTACTCGTCGGCGATGATCGGAATGTCGCGGCCGGCCAGCGGCAGCCGCACCGTCTTGCCAATCAGGTGGCGGTAGCGCTCGTCTTGCGGGTGCACCATCACGGCGGTGTCGCCCAGCATGGTCTCAGGCCGGGTGGTGGCCACCGTCAGCTCGCCGGAGCCGTCCGACAGCGGATAGCGGATGTGCCAGAGGAAGCCGTCTTCCTCCTCGCTTTCCACTTCCAGGTCGCTGACAGCCGTCTTCAGTTCCGGGTCCCAGTTCACCAGCCGCTTGCCGCGGTAGATCAGGCCCTGCTGGTACAGCTGCACGAAGGTCTGGGTGACCACCTTCGACAGCTTCTCGTCCATCGTGAAGTACTCGCGCGACCAGTCCACGCTGTCGCCCATGCGGCGCATCTGCGTGGTGATGGTGTCGCCCGACTTCTCCTTCCACTCCCAGACCTTGCGCACGAATTCCGTGCGGCCCAGGTCATGGCGGCTCAGGCCCTGCTCCTGCAGCTGGCGCTCCACCACGATCTGGGTGGCGATGCCGGCATGGTCGGTGCCCGGGATCCAGACCGTGTTGAAGCCGCGCATCCGGTGGTAGCGCGTCAGGCTGTCCATGATGGTCTGGTTGAACGCATGCCCCATGTGCAGGGTGCCCGTGACGTTCGGCGGCGGCAGCTGGATGGCGAACGCCGGCTCGCCTTCCCTGGGCGCGCCCGTGCCGCGGTAGCCGGCCCGCGCGTAAGCACGCTGTTCCCACAGCGGACCCCACTTCGCCTCGATGGCGGCGGGTTCGAAGGACTTGGAGAGGCTGTTCAGCCCAGGTTGTTCGGTACTCACCCGGGGATTTTAAGGACTCGCCGGGTAGGCTGCGTTTCGCGCGAGCGAACCCCAGCGCTTTCGTCAGGGCAAGGTCCTGGCCGCCTCGACACAGTCCTTGAGCACCCTGGCGTCGCCGACCTGGTTGGCCAGCAGCAGGATCAGGCGGGCGTTCAGCAGCCCGGACTGCTCGGGCGTGAGGTCCTGGTGGGCGTCGAGCAGCTGCTCGTAGAAGCCGTCGGCGTCTTGCAGGTTGAGGGTGGTTTTCATTCGGCCTCCTCCAGCGCGGCGCCCAGCGCCTGGCCGACGGCGTGGACCAGCTTCGCGTCGATGCTCTCGCCGGTGGCGGCGACGTAGCTGTCCGGCCGCACCAGCGCCCAGGCGTGGCCGAACACATGGCAGGCGCCCTGCAGGTGGCCCTTGGGGTCGCGCACGTACTCGGCGGCGCGCGGGCTGTCTTCCGGTCCCAGCACCTGCACGCAGCGCAGCGGCGCGGTGTCGGCCAGGCTGCGCAGGCGTTCCAGCGAGGCCGGGGCGGCGTCGCCGAACAGCAGCACCAGCAGCCGGCCGTCGGCCCAGCGCAGCAGGTCGTTGACCCGGCCCGTGCTGCCGTCGGGCCATTCGAAGGCCACGTTCTGGACCGACAGGCCGCCGGTGCGGTCGCAGGCGCTGGAGCTCGAATAGGGGTTGGCGACGGCCATCCGGCCGGTGTTGACGAACTGGCGGGCGAACAGGTGCTGGCGCGCCAGGCTCAGCGCGGCGTCGCGGAACAGCTTTTCCACCGGCGTGGCCGGCCGCAGGAAGCGTGCCGTGCGGTTGGTCACCAGCACGTTCTGCCGCGCCGCCTCGTGGCGCTCTTCGTTGTAGCTCTCCAGCAGTTGCGGCGAAGCCAGCCCCTGCATGACGGCGGCCAGCTTCCAGGCCAGGTTGTCGGCGTCGGCGATGCCGGTGTTGCCGCCGCGGGCGCCGAACGGGCTGACCACCTTGGCCGAATCGCCCATCAGGAACACGCGCCCATGCCTCATGCGGTCCACGCATTCGCTGCGGTAGGCGTAGGGGCCGACCCAGACAATCTCGACGCCGGCGTCCTCGCCGAACTGCCTGGTCAGGCGCTCGCGCACCACGTCCTCGCGGCTGACCTCGGCCGGGTCGGAATCCGGTGCCATCTGGTAGTCGATGCGCCAGACGTTGTCGCCCATCAGGTGTTGCCAGACGGCGCGGTTCTCGTTGAACGGCGCCTCGATCCAGGTGTGGCGCTCCACCGGCGGCTTCTTGGTGAAACGGACGTCCGCGATGCACCACCGGTCGTCGCCCTGCTTCGCGGTGACGGCGGCGCCGACCCATTTGCGGAACGGGCTGTGCGAGCCGGTGGCGTCGATCACGTAGTCCGCCCGCAGCTCGTAGTCGCCCGCCGGCGTGCTGACGGTGAGGGTCGCGCACTCCTCGTCCTGCCTGAAGGCCGTGACCCGGTTCTTCCAGCGCAGCTCCACGTGGCCCAGTTCGTAGATGCGTTCGACCAGGTAGCCCTCGATGTAGAACTGCTGGATGTTGATGAAGGGCGGCTGGCTCGACAGGTTGTAGCCGCTTTGCTGCTTGAGGTCGAACGAGTAGACCTCGTCGTTGCCGGCGAAGGTGCGGCCTACGCTCCACTGGATGCCCTTGCTGGCGATGCGCGGGTAGATGCCCAGCCGCTCGAAGATCTCCAGCGACTTCTGGGTGTAGCAGATGCCGCGCGAGGAAGCGCCCTTGACGCCCACCGTGTTGTCCTCGTCCAGCAGCACCGCCGGCACGCCGTACTGCGCCAGCGCGCAGGCCAGCGTCAGCCCGGTGATGCCGCCGCCGACGATGACGATGGGGTGGTGGCTCGGCGCGCCGGCCGCGATCTCCGGCGGCGCCCGGAACGGGTATTCGGGCAGCTCGTAGCCGCTGCCCTGCGTGAATTCATAGCCGTTGGAATACGCCGTCTCGACGTAGCGTTCGCCCATGGTGTTTCCTTCCGGGGATTACTTCTGGGCGAACTCGGGCCGGTCGTTGCGCTGCGGCTTCAGCGGCGCGGCCGACTTGCCTTCGGCCCGCTCCTTGCGCCACTGCTCCTTGCGCGCCGTCCACTCCTGCAGCCGCGCATGCGCCGTCTTGCTTTCCTGCAGCATCTGGAACTCGTCGGCCAGCTGCGCCGTGAGCTCGAGCCGGACGCCGTTGGGGTCGAAGAAATAGATGCTGTGGAAGATGTGGTGGTCCGTGATGCCGAGCACCTCGGTGCCATGGGCCTCCAGCCGCGCCTTCATGTCGAGCAGCGCCTGCTTGGAATCGACCCGAAAGGAGATGTGGTTCACCCACGCGGGGGTGTTCGGCGACGGCAGCGCGGCTTCGTCATCGCCGAGGTCGAAGAACGCGATGAACGAGCCATCCTGCAGCCGGAAAAAGAAATGCGT
>JAQGMU010000161.1 GCA_028292195.1 Ramlibacter sp.
GCCGCCGTTGGCCTGGTAGAAGAAGCGGCCGTTCCAGGCGTTGGGCAGGCGCATTTCGAAGCCGATGGCGTAGCTGTTGCCGTCGATGCCGGTGCGCGGGAACATCCGGCCGGTGACCTGGCAATGCGCCGGCACCGGGTTGCCGGCGACGGCCAGGGTGCCGGCCGCGATGGCGTTGGCCGCCGTGATCGTGGTGTTGGGGATGGAGATGCGCGTCGTGAGGTCGGTGCACGACGACAGCGCGGCGCCGATGGCGGCGCTCAATTGCGGCAGGCTGTCGTCGCCTCCGCCGCCGCCGCCACCGCCGCAGGCGGAGAGCGAAACGAGCACGGCCGCCGCAATCGCGGCTTGGCTCAGGGGCCGATGGATCATGGGAAAGGTCTCCTCGTGGGTGGGCAAAACAACTTCATCGTATGAAGCATTAAGCCGTCCGAATCCTAGAGTTTTCCCTTAGCGGCCACGTTGGTGGCTGATTGAGCGGATGAACTATATTGCCGGCTTAGTCGCGGCAGGTCGCGACCTTGTGCAGCAGTTCCACCAGGATCGCGCGCTCGGCCGGCGACAGCGCGATGAGCCGCTTGCGTTCGCCGTCGAGCAGTTGCCGGGTGGCGGCCGTCACCAGGGTTTCGCCCTTGGCGGTGACGTAGAGGTGCTGCACCCGGCGGTCCGACTCGCTGGCTTCGCGCCGCACCAGCTCGCGCTCCACCAGCCGGTCCACCCACATCGTGATGTTGCCGGCCGTCACCGCCAGCTCCTTGGCCAGCCGCGCCGGCGTGCAGGCCGGGTTCTCCTTGATCAGCGCCAGCACCGTGTATTCCACGTGCCGCAGCTCCAGCGGCCGGCCCACCGAGCCGTAGAACACCGCGAGGGTGGCGATCTGCGCCTGCGCCAGCTGGTAGCCGACCAGGTCGTGCAGCATCGCCTCGTCCATCCGTCCCTCGGCGGTTGCGTCCTTGCCTTCGTCCTTCTTGCGTGCCATGAGGGGCGATTCTGTCCCAAATCCCCAGCCGTCTCGCATCTGCGCGGCTGCCGCTATACTTGAAACCGCTCCGGGGTGCGAGCGGCCGCAGGCCGCTTCGCTGAGATGGAATCCACCAAACCCGTGAACTTGAACCGGTTCGTACCGGCGTAAGAAGAGCCATGCAACTCACCTCCTGCTCCCCCGCCGCGCCCCGCGGCACTCCCCCGAAATGAAGATCGGCATCGCCGGCGCCGGCCTGCTGGGCCGCCTGCTTGCGCTGCAACTGCGCCGCGGCGGCCACGCCGTGCACGTGTTCGACCCGGCTGCGCATGCCGAGGCGCGCGGCGCCGCCGGCTGGACGGCGGCCGGCATGCTGAGCCCGGTGGCCGAACTGGAATGCGCCGACGACGCCGTGTTCGCGCTCGGCCTGCGCACCCTGGAACTGTGGCCGCAACTGCTGGCCGAACTGCCGGCGGCCGTGGAGTTCCGCTGCGACGGCAGCCTGCTGGTGGCCCACCGCGGCGACGAGGGCGCGGCCAGTCGCGTACTCGACCTGCTGGCCCGCAAGGCGCCGGCGGACCATGCGCCGCAGGCCCTGAGCGCTTCCGCGCTGCGCGAACTGGAACCGTCGGTGCAGGGCCCGGCCCATTCCTGGCTGCTGCCTTGCGAAGGCCGCATCAACACCGTGCAGGCGATGCAGGCGCTCGCCGCCGGCGCGCAAGGCACGCATTGGCATTGGGGCACGTCCGTGCAGCGCACCGGCCCCGGGCTGCTGGTGACGGGCGACGGCGAGCAGCGCTTCGACCACGTGTTCGACGTGCGCGGCACCGGCGCCCGGCCCGAGCTGCCGGTGCGCGGCGTGCGCGGCGAGATCTTCTGGCTGCAGGCGCCGGGGCTGGCCTTGCAGCGGCCGGTGCGGCTGCTGCATCCGCGGCACCGCGTCTACATCGTGCCGCGCGCCCCCGACCTGGTGGTGGTCGGCGCCAGCGAGATCGAGAGCGAGGACCGCTCGCCGGTGTCGCTGCGCAGCACCGTCGAACTGCTGGCCGCCGCCCACAGCGTGCTGCCCGAGCTGGCCGAGGCGCGCATCGTGCACAGCGAAGTCAACCTGCGCCCCGCCCTGCCGGACAACCTGCCGCTGCTGCAGCGGCAAGCCGGCCTGACCCGCATCAACGGCCTGTTCCGCCACGGCTGGCTGATCGCCCCGGCGCTGGTGGAGCAGGCGCTGCAGGAGCTGCCTTCATGACGCAACAGATCACCGTCAACGGCGAGTCGCGCGCCATCGCCGCCGGCACCACGCTGGCCGAACTGGTGGCCACGCTGGGCCAGGCGCCGCAGGCGCTGGCCACCGCCGTCAACGGCGAATTCGTCGCCCGCGACGCCCGCGCCCGCGTGCAGCTGCGCGAGGGCGACGCGGTCTTCACCTTCCAGCCGATCACCGGGGGTTGAGCATGGCTTTCACTATCGGCGGCGTCGAATTGCAAAGCCGCTTCTTCCTCGGCACCGCCGGCTACCCCTCGCCGCAGGTGCTGCAGGACGCGATCAAGTCTTCCGGCGCGCAGGTGGTGACGGTGGGCCTGAAGCGCCAGCTGGCGGCCGGCGGCGGGCCGAGCGACTTCTACCGGCTGATTCGCGAGAGCGGCGCCCACCTGCTGCCCAACACCGCCGGCTGCCGCAGCGCGCGCGAGGCGGTGACGCTGGCGCAGATGGCGCGCGAGCTGTTCGGCACGACGTGGATCAAGCTGGAAGTGGTGGGCGACGAGTACACGCTGCAGCCCGACCCCTACGAGCTGGTCGACGCCGCGCGCACGCTGGCGCGCGAAGGCTTCGAGGTGTTTCCCTACTGCATGGACGACCTGGTC
>JAQGMU010000168.1 GCA_028292195.1 Ramlibacter sp.
GGCCGCTCGGTGGGCGACATGTACAAGGGCGCCTGGGGCCCGTCGATCCTGCAGGTGCTGATCTTCGCGATCTACACCTTCGCGCTCGGCGTGGTCAAGCCACACCACGTGCCGGGCGTGCCCCGCAGCGCGCGCACGCTCGACGGCTGGGCGCTGTGGGGCAAATGCCTGCGCGGCATCATCCCCTCGGCCATCCTGATCTTCGCGGTGCTCGGTTCGATGGGCGGGCTGCCCTGGATGGACAGCGCGATCGCCACGCCGACCGAAGCCGGCGCCATGGGCTGCGTCGGCGCGCTGGTGCTGGCCGCCATGCACCGCCGCCTGAGCGTCAGCCTGATCTGGCAGGCGATGGAAGGCACCATGCGCCTGACCGCGATGGTGGTCTTCATCCTGATCGGCTCGCGCGTGTTCTCGATGGTGTTCCAGGGCGTCGACGGCGCCAAGTGGGTGGAGCACATGCTGACCAACCTGCCGGGCGGCCCGGTCGGCTTCCTGATCGTCGTCAACATCTTCATCTTCTTCCTGGCCTTCTTCCTCGACTTCTTCGAGATCGCCTTCATCATCCTGCCGATGCTCGGCCCCACCGCCGAGAAGATCCTGGCCCCGCTGTTCATGACCTATGCGGGCGGCAACGCGCAGGAGGCCGCGCAGGTGGCGCTGATCTGGTTCGGGGTGCTGCTGTGCGTGAACATGCAGACCTCGTTCATGCACCCGCCGTTCGGCTTCGCCCTTTTCTACCTGCGCGGCATCGCCGACACGCTGTTCAAGGAAAAGCGCATCGACGCGCCGGTGAAGTCCAACGACATCTACCTCGGCGCCATCCCCTGGGTGCTGATGCAGGTGCTGCTGGTGGCGATCGTGATCTTCGTGCCGCAGACCGTCACCGTGTTCCTGGACAAGCCGCAGAACGTCGACATCGACAAGGTGAAGATCGAGGCGCCGGCCGAAACCCCCAGCGCCGACACGCCGACGCTCGATCCGGGCAAGCCCCTCGACCCCGGCGCGGCCGACAAGGCCGCGGACGACGAGCAGAAGAAGCTCGACGACCTGTTCAAGAAGTAAGGTGGACACCGTCGCCGGCGTCGCCTTCGGCCCGCCGCCTTTCACCTTCACGCCCACGCGGCCGCCGTGCATGCGCAGCGTGGCCTATTCGCCGGCCTTCAAGGTGCTGGCCACGCTGATCGTGTTCGGCGCCGCCGGCTGGCTGCTGCTGCTGTGGCAGGGCGGCAAGCTGGGCACCCGGTCGTCGCTGGCGGCCTGGTTCCTCGCCGGGCTGGCGATGATGTTCTACACGTGGTGGTGCATCGTGCGCAGCGTGACCACGCTCGACGGCGAGCAGCTGCGCCAGACCTGGGTCTGGACCAAGAAGATGGACCTGCGCGAGCTGGCCTATGGGCGGCTGATCCGCGTGCGCGGCCTCGAGTGGCTGATCGCGCCGCGGCTGTACGTGCGCACGCTGCTTGGGAAGTTCCAGGTGTTCTACGCCGCGGAGCCGGAGATGGTGGCGGAGTTCGAGCGGCTGGTGGCCGAACTCGCTGCGTTTCGTTCGACGCGGTGAGGGATGGTGGGGTCGCTGCGCGAACCCACCCTACGAACTACCCATCCGGTGATCAACGTAAGAACATATGCACCCGCCGGCCAGCGTACGAATACACGCCCCCGCCGATCAACGTACGAACATATGCACCGTAGGGTGGGTTGCCGAAGGCACCCCACCGATCAACCGTGCAAGGCCGTCATCGCCCCGAAATCCGGCAGCGCCCCGCTGGCAAAGCCCGCCTGACCGAGTGACCCCAGCGCAATCTGCCCGCCGCTGATCCGCAAGCGCACCGCCCCTTGGCTGTCCTCGTACAGGTCCGGGTGCGCCGCCAGGAAGGCCTGCTGCTCGCCGCGCGGCAACGCCGCCATGCCATCGACATAGTGGTGCCCGTTGCGTTCCACGTGCGGGATGCCCAGCAGGTTCACCAGCGCCAGGTCCTGCTGCACCGCCAGCCCGGCCTGCGTGGTCAGGTCTTCGGCCGACATGAAGTAGTGCGGGCCGACTTCGGCTCGGTTCCAGGCCACGCAGCGGGCCGCGTTCAGCAAGGACTTGTAGAAGCCCTTGCAGGTCTTAGACGACACGCCGCCGTACCCGCGCGCGCGCGCCTGCACGAAGCTGTCGAGCTCGCCGTCGGACTCGTCGATGATCACCCGCTTGCCGAAGTCGGCCTTCAGGTCCACGGCCAACGCCAGCTTGCGCGCGATCGGCTGCTCGATGAACAGGATGGCTTGCCACAGGCGCTGCAGCCGCGGCGTGGCGCGGATGCCGCGCACCAGTTCCAGCACGCCCTCGGCGCTGTCGTATTGCTCGTTGCCGTCCAGCGAGGCGAAGTACGGCGCGTCGGAGCGATCGAGCACGGCGGCGATCGCCTCCAGCCGCGCCAGGTCGGACTTCACCTGGCCCGCCACCTTCAGCTTGAAGTAGCGGTGGCCATAGGTCGCGATCACTTCTTCCAGCGTTTCCGGCAGGCCGTCGCCGACCCGCTCCGCCCGGTCGGCCGCGGTGATGGCGTCGACCAGGCCCACCGTGTGGCGGGCGTGGATGCTCGCGGCCGGCTGCAGGCCTTGCAGGAAGGCGTCGAAGTCGAAGCCGGCGAATCGCGGGTGCGCAGCGCCCAGGCCCGCCAGGTTGGCCTGCATGGCGGCGTAGAAGGACACGCCGCGCGCCCGGCACACGGCGTCCAGCACCGCGCGGTCCAGCAGCGCCGGGCCGTAGCTCGCCAGCAGCGGATTGAAGCCCAGGCCCGCCGCCGCTTGCTGGTGGGCGTCGTGGTGCCGCGCGAAGTGGCCGAAGGCCGAAGCCGCTTGCGCGTCCGCGAGATAGGCGTCGCGCGCGAGCCGCAGCACATTGCGCAGCTGGTCGAAGTTGTCCTCGTTGCTTAGCGCCAGGTCCTTGTCGAACCACTTGGGCGCCATCAACTCCGCCGCCGCGCCCCAGCCGCCGCTGCCGTCGGCAAACTCGATGCGGGCCCGGGCAAAGGCCTGCGGGCATTCGGTCAGGGTCACCACGCCGAAGCGGAAGGGCAGGCGCAGCTTGACCGGCCGCTCGTACAGCTCCAGTTCGCGGATGCGGAAGGCGGGCGCGTCAGCCATGGTCCTCCCTTCCTGCGTCCAGTCCCTGCAGCACGCCGCGCAGGTAGCCGATGGCGCGGGCGGCGCAGCCCGGGCCATCGGGCACGTAGTCGAAGGGCTCCACCGCGACGATGCCGGGAAAGTGGCCCTGCTGCTCCAGCGTCCGCAACACGCGCAGGATGGGCCCGAAGTCCATCTCGCCCTGGCCCGGGCCGCGGCGATTGGGGTCGTTCACCTGGACGTGCGCGACGACGCCTTTCGGCATCCAGCGCTCCATCAGCGCGTGCACGGGCTCTGCTTCGGTCTGGCCGGCGGCGCTGCAGTCGATCATCGTGCGCAGCGACGGCAGGCCGATCTCCGCCACCATGCGCGCGCCCTCTTCCACCGTGTTGACCAGGTCGGTTTCGCGCCGTGACAGGGGCTCCAGACAGTAGGTGACGCCGCAGCGCGCGGCCGCCGCGCCGGCGCCGGCCAGGCAGTCGCGGGCGCGCTCCCAGGCCTGCTCGCGCGTGCTGCCGTCGGGCACGCTGCGTTGCTTGGGCGAGCCGTGCACGAGGTAGCTGCCGCCCAGCGCCGCGCAGAGTTCGACCAGCCGCACCATCACCTGCATGGTGCGCTGGCGCAGGGCCGCATCGGCGCTGACGATCGACAGGCCCGCGGGCGCCACCAGCAGCCAGTGCAGGCCGAAGATCTGCAGGCCGTGGTCTTCGGCGGTGCGGCGGAACGCTGCGACTTCCGAGTCGGCAAGCGTGGTCGGGTCCTCGGCCAGCGTGAACGGCGCCACCTCCAGGCCGTCGTAGCCTAGGGCCGCGGCCAGCTTGCACTGCTCGCCGAAGGGCAGCGGCTGCAGGACTTCGTTGCAGAGGGCGAAGCGCATGGTTTCAGGCGCGGCGCGCGAACAGCGCCCGCATGCCGCTGGCCGCCACGGTCTTGCCGCGGGCCACCCCGGCCTTGAAGGCCGGCACGTACAGCAGGATGGTGAAGATCGTCACCGCCGCGAAGGCCAGCGAGATCGGCCGGGTGAAGAAGGGCGCCAGGCTGCCGTCCGACAGCACCAGGCCGCGCCGCAGGCTCTTGTCCAGCAGCGGCCCCAGCACCAGGCCCAGCACCAGCGGCGCCATCTCGTAGCCGCGCCGGCGCAGGAAGAAGGCGCCTATGCCCAGCGCCACCATGCAATAGATGTCGAACAGGCGCGAGGCGCTGGCAAAGGCACCCACGGTGCACAGCAGGAACACGATGGGCATCAGGATGGCGCGCCGTACCTTCAGCACCTGCAGCAGCGGCCGCACGCCGAACAGGCCGAACAGCAGGATGGTGATGGAGGCCAGCGTGGTCATGGCCACCACTTCGTAGATGAAGTGCGGGTGCTGGATCATCAGCATCGGGCCCGGCTGCACGCCGTGGATGATCATTGCGGCCATCAGCACCGCCGATGGCGCCGAGCCGGGAATGCCCAGCGCCAGGGAGGGAATGATGTGGCCCGGGATCGACGACATGTCGCCGGTTTCGGCCGCCATCAGGCCGTCGATCGATCCCTTGCCGAACAGCTCCTTCTCCTTGCTCAGCGCCTTGGCCGCCGCGTACGACATCCAGGCGCCGGCGTCCTCGCCCACGCCGGGCAGCAGGCCGGTCAGCACGCCGATGATGCCGGAGCGCAGCACCGTCCACTTGTACTGGATGATTTCCTTCCATCGCGGCAGCACCGAGTCCTTCAGGTCGGCGATCTTGCGTTCGACCGGGTCGGACAGCGTGGTCAGCACCTCCGCCAGGCCGAAGGCGCCGACCAGCGCGGGGATCAGCGCGATGCCGCCCGAGAGCTCGTCCCAGCCGAAGGTGAAGCGGTTGTGCGCGTAGATGCCTTCCTGCCCGATCTGCGCCACGAACAGGCCCAGCAGCCCCATCAGCCAGCCCTTGAGCGGGTCGTTGCCGACGATGCTGCCCGACATGGTGACGCCGAACAGGGCGAGCCAGAAGAACTCGAAGGCACCGAACTTCAGCGCCACTTCGGCCAGCAGCGGCGTGAACAGCGCGAGGCAGACCACCCCCAGCAGCGTGCTGACGAAGGCCCCGGAAGTGGCGATGCCGATGGCCCGGCCGGCCTGGCCCTGCATGGCCAGCGCGTAGCCGTCGGCGCAGGAGGCGGCGTTGGCCGCGGTGCCGGGGATGTTCAGCAGGATCGCGGTGCGCGAGCCGCCATAGAGCGCGCCGACATAGGAGCAGATCAGCACGAGGATGGCGTCGTTGGTCTGCAGCTTGATGGTCAGCGTGGTCAGCAGCGCGATCGCCAGCGTGGCCGACAGGCCGGGCAGTATGCCCATGACGATGCCCACGAAGGCCCCGCCCAGGCCGTACAACAGCGTGAGCGGGTTCATGAAACTCAGCCAGGCATGGCCCAGGTCGGACAGTCCTTGCAGCATGGCGTTCAGGGCAGGCGCACCAGGAAGAGTTCCTGGAACACCACGTGCGTGAGGACGGAGGACACGGCCCCGATCAGGAGCGCCTTGCCCCAGGTGCGCGGCGTCAGCCGGCGCTCCTCGGGGTCGCGGCTCATGCGCTGCAGGATCAGGATGGAGGCAGTGACGTACAGCGTCGACGACAGCCAGAACGGGATGCCGTGGCCGACCAGCACCACGCTGTAGCCGACGCACAGTGCGATCACCACCCAGACCCGGCGCTGCTGTTCGCGCTGCAGCGCGTTGGCCGGCTGGTGCGCCTGTTCATGCGCGCCGCGCCGCCAGCTGCGCACCCACAGCACCCCGCCCAGCAGGATCATCGCTATCCCCAGCAGCCCGGGCAACAGGCCCGGCACCGTGTAGGGGTTGATGTGCTGCTGCTCCAGTCGGTCCATGGTGAGCGAGCCCACCAGCACCGCGACGCCGAGCGCTATCCAGCCGAGCGCGTCGTGCAGGTCGGCGCGCGGCGGCTTGTGCACATCGCCCTCTGCCTCGGGCGCGGGAGTAGCGGGCTGCATCTCAGTTCTCCCTGGCACCAAGATTCACCCGCGTGGCATGAAAGCTCGGAGCACGTTCCAGTGCCACCGCGGAACCGGCTTTGCCGGGCCGCTGGTGGCGCCCCCTTGAGGGGGAGGCGCCGCAGGCGCTTCGGGGGTGGGCCATTTCTAGGGCTTGGGGATGCCGACCGTGTCGGGCGAGACCTTGGCCTTGCCGCCTTCGAACAGGACCCAGGCGTTGGCCTGGATGGCCGGGAACACGATCTTTTGCGCGGCCTCGCCGTACTGCGGATTGAACAGCGCGCCGCGGCTGGTGGCGTACTTCTTCAGCGCCTCGCTCTTCATGATGTTCTCGGCCCAGATGCGCTCCACGGTCTTCACCACGTCGTCCGGCACGCCCTTGGGAATGAAGATGCCGAAGTAGTTGGCGGGCGCGGTGAAGCCGGGCACGGTCAGCGACAGCGGCGGGATGACGCCGTAGCCTTCCAGCTCCAGCGGCTTGTCGCTGACGGCGGCCAGCGGGCGCAGGCGCTTGCCGCGGATCATGTCGGCCTGTTCCACCGCCAGCTGGGTGGTGACTTCGGCTTCGCCGGAGACCGTGGCCACCACGGCGGGGTTGCCGCCGTCGTAGGTGACGTGGCGGTACTTGACCCCGGTCTGCTTGGAGATCAGCTCCATGGCGTTGTGGCCGGCGGAGGTGACGCCGGCGGTGGCCACGCTGACCTGGCCGGGCTTGGCCTTCATCGCGTCCAGCAGTTCCTTGGCCGTCTTGTACGGGGTGGCGGGATTGACGCCGATCACCTGGATGTTGGCCACGTTCAGGAACAGGTGCCAGTCCCTGATGCCGGAATTGAGGGAGCCCAGGGTCTGGTAGGTGCCCAGGTCCTGCGCGGCGCCGGCGGTCCAGGTGTAGCCGTCCTTGGGCGCGTCGAGGGCACTCTTGGTGCCGATGGCGCCGGAGGCGCCCGGCTGGTTGACGATGACGATGGTCTGGCCCAGCGCCTTCTCCATCTCCGCCGCGGTGACGCGCGTGACCTGGTCGGTGGAGCCGCCGGCGGCCCAGGGGACGATCAGGTTGATGGGGCGGGTGGGCTTCCAGTTCTGCGCGGCGGCCGGCAGGGCGAGGCCCAGGGCAAGGGCGGCGGCGGCGGTCTGGAGGAGAAGGCGCTTTTGCATGGGGGTCTCCGGTTTAATTCCCTAAACGGTTAATTGGGACTTTACGAGGGAGCAGTGGTCGCTGTCAACGCGGGTTGTCCTGAGTACGGCAGGTGCTGGGGTTCCCTTCGGTCACCCCAGCCTACGACCCGCCATCCCTCGCCAAGGCACGTGCTGGGGTTCCCTTCGGTCACCACCAGCCTACGACCCCCGGTCCATGTAGGCTGGGGTGACCGGAGGGAACCCCAGCCGCTTCACGCAAGCCACCGCGCCCGATGCTCCGCCACGAAAGCATCGTCGACGAGATGCGGATAGTCCCTCTGCACCCGCGTCAACGCCTCCGCCTGCCCCGGACTCAAGCCCTCCCCCGGATCCAGGCACCAGGTCCCCTCCAGCAGCCCCTGCCGCCGCAGCACTTCGTGGCAGCCGGCGATGCAGCCGTGGAACTCGTGCGCCACGTCGAACAGCGCCGCATTGCAGTCGGTCACCTGGCTGTCCAGGGCCAGCAGCTCCAGCGGCGCCTGGCCGGCGGCCACCGCGGCGTGGATGCGGTCCAGCAGTTGCACGGCGGCGCGGGTCCACACGCTCCAGTGCCCCAGGAGCCCGCCCTTGATGCGCACCGTCACCGCTGCGCCGTCGCGCATGAAGGTGAACGGCGCCAGCAGGTCCAGCACGATGTGGTCGTCGTTGCCGGTGTAGAGCGTGACGCGGTCCTCGGCCCGCGCCGCCACCACGCCGCGGATCACGTCCAGCGTGCGGTAGCGGTGGAAGGGCGCCATCTTGATCGCCACCACGTTGTCGATTGCGGCGAAGCGGCGCCAGAAGCCCATGGGCAAATGGATGCCGCCGACCGCCGGCTGCAGGTAGAAGCCCACCAGCGGCATCACCTCGGCCACCGCCTGGCAATGCGCCACCAGTTCGTCCTCGCGCGCACCCTTCAGCGCCGCCAGGCTGAGCAAGCCGGCGTGGTAGCCCATGCCCTGTGCGATGCGCGCCTCGCGCAGCGCCTGTTCCGTGCGGCCGGCCAGGCCGGCCACCATGAACAGCGGCCGGCGGCCGCCCAGGGGCTCCCATTCGCGCGCGGTCCGCATCGCCAGTTCCAGCACCGGCTCGTACAGGCCGACCTCGCGGATGGCGAACTGGGTCGAGTGCACGCCCACGGCGACGCCGCCGGCGCCGGCATCGAGGTAGTAGCGCGTCATGGCGCGCTGGCGCCGCGCATCGAGCTTGCGCTCCGCGTCCAGCGCCAGCAGGTGCGCGGGGATCGCGGCGCCACGGCGCAGCACGGCGAGGCTTTCGGCAGGCACTTCAGACCAATGCATCTCGTTCCTTCCAGTGGCACCGCGGAACCGGCTTCGCCGGGCCGCTGGTGGCGCCCCCTCGAGGGGGAGGCGCCGAACGCGCTTCGGGGGTGGTCAATATTTCCCGTCTCGCGCTTCGTAGTGCGTCGGCTTGCCGAGGCTGGCGCCGCCGCGCTGCACCCAGTCGGCCGTCCAGTCCAGCATCTGCTCCAGGCGCACCTGCGGCCGCCCGAACAGGCGGAAGGCCTCGCTGCAATCGACCAGCCAGGCAGTCGGCGCCTCCTTCCCAGTCAGCACGGGTGCGACCCCCAGGCGCTCGCCGAGCGCCTGCGCCACCGCGCGGATGCCGACCTTGGGCCCGCTCAGGTTCAGCGGGGTGGTCGGCGTAGTGCAGTGGCCCAGCGTGCGCAGCGCCCAGTCGTTGGCCTCGCCCTGCCAGATGATGTTGGCGTGGCCCATGGCGAGATCGATGGGTTCGCGCCGCAGCACCTTCTGCGCCACGTCGTGCAGCACGCCGTAGCGCATGTCGATCGCATACGAAAGCCGCAGCAGCCGGCCCGGCGTCTGCTGCTCGTGCGAAAAATGCTGGAACAGCCGCTCGCGCGCCACGCAGGAATTGGCGTACTCGCCGGACGGCGCGGTCGGCGGCACGTCTTCCCTCGCGCCCTCGCCCGCCGTGGCCACGAAGGGATAGACGCATGCAGTGGAGAAGGCCACGATGCGCGAGTGCGCGAAGCGCTCCGCCACCAGCGCCGGCACGTGGGCGTTCATCGCCCAGGTCAGCCACTCGCTGCCGCTGGAGCCGAACTTGCGGCCGGCCATGAAGACCACGTTGGCCGCGTCCGGCAAGCGCGCGAGGGCTTCGCGCGACAGCAAGTCGGCTGCGATGCACTCCACGCCCCAGCTTTCGAGCCGCTGCTGCAACCCGGGCTCGGAAAAGCGGGCTACGCCGATCACGCGCCGGCCGGGATCCGCCCGCTTCGCCATGCGCGCCAGCGTCGGGCCCATCTTCCCGCCCACGCCCAGCACCATCAGGTCGCCCGGCGCGCGCGCCAGCGCCGCGGACAATTCCGGCGACGGCCGGCTCATCAGCTCTTCGAGCGCCTCGGTATCGGCAATGCGTGGCGGCAGGTCCATGGCTCCTCCTGGGAAGCAAAACTATTCACCGGCTGGTGAATTGATGCAAGGCGGTGGAACCCTAATGACGTTCGGGATCGGTGAGGTCGCTGCGCGAACCCACCCTTCTATGACGGGTGTTTTGTCAACTGCTGATCGTCCTGCTCGGCCTCGGGCTGCTTGACGGTTGCCGACTCGGGGCGCAATCTCTTGGTCATCCTGTCGTGGACGTCTTCGACG
>JAQGMU010000178.1 GCA_028292195.1 Ramlibacter sp.
CCGGCCGGTGAACTCGAGCCAGGTCGCGTTGAAGTAGTCGCACTTGGCGTCCAGCCCCGCGCGCCAGACCATGACCGGCGAATGCTCTATGAGCAGCCGGTATTCGGTGGACGTGAGGGGCCGGTCCATCGGGGCACTATGCCACAGGGCTGGCAGGGTCGCATGGGCATCCCCCGATGAACCGCGGCTTCAGGGTTCAAGGCCGGCGGCCCGCTCCACTGCCTTGATGATCGCGGCGTAGTCGTCGCCGCCGTCGCCCTGTGCGATGGCCGCCTGCATCAATTGCAGCGTGGCCGCGGTCTGCGGCAGCGGCACGTGGCTGGCGGCGCCGGCGTCCAGGATCAGACCGAGGTCCTTGACCATCTGTTCGACCGTGAAGGTGGGCGTGAAGTCGCGCTGGGCCAGCTGGACCGACTTGGCCTTCACGATCGGCGAAGCCACCGCGCTGGCACCCAGCACCTGCCACATGTCGCCCCACTGCAGCCCGCCCTTGCGGCCCAGCGCCAGCGCCTCGGCCAGCATGGCGCTGGTCTGCGCGATCATCAGGTTCACCACCAGCTTCATCAGCCGCGCCTGTTCGCCCGTGCCCAGGTAGAACTGCGACGCGCCGAACAGCTTGAAGAGCGGCAGGGCAGTGTCGTAGGCCTCGCGCGGCCCGGACGCCATCACCGTCAGCTGCGCCGACTCGGCCATCTTGTTGTTGCCGGAAACGGTGGCGCGCAGGTAGCGGATACCGGCGGCGTCACAGGCCTGCGCGACCTGGGCCGAGGCCTGCTGCGAGACCGTGCTGGTGTCGATGTAGAGCGTTCCGCGCGGAGCATCGCGTGCCACCTGCTCGCCGACGGCGATCAGCGCGGCGTCGTGCGGCAGCGAGGACAGCACCACCTCCGCTTCGCGCAGGCCGCGCGCGTCGAAGGCGAGCCCGGCATCGCGCGCCAGCGCCAGCCGGTCCTCGTCCACGTCCTGCACCGTCACGGCATGGCCGCCGGCCGCGAGGTGCAGCGCCATCGGCAGCCCCATCTTCCCGGCGCCGACGACATGCACGCGCATCACTGGGCCTTCAGGTTCGCCGCCTTGGCGATCACCGCGGCCGCGTCCATCTCCGTCTTGATGTAGGCATTGAAGGCGGCCGGCTCCATGGTGAAGGCGTCGGCCCCCAGCTTGGCCATGCGCTCCTTCACTTCCGGATTGGCGAGCGCCTTCACCGCTTCATCGTGCAGGCGCCGGATGATGGCCACCGGGGTCGCGGCCGGCACGATCATGCCGACCCAGAAGGTGTAGTCGGACCCGGGCACGCCGGCCTCGACGGTGGTCGGCACGTTGGGCAGCGAGGGCGAGCGCTGCGGCGTGCTGACCGCCAGCGCCTGCAGCTTGCCGTCCTTGATCAGGGGCAGCGCGGAAGACAGCGGCGCGAAGAACCAGTCGTTGCGGCCGCCGATCACATCGGTGAGCGCCTCCGGCGTGCCCTTGAACGGCACGTGCACGGCGTCGATGCCGGCCTGCAGCTTGAACTTCTCGGCGTTGAGGTGGGTGGCGCTGCCCATGCCGGCGGAGGCGAAGTTCAGCTGGCCCGGCTTGGCCTTGGCGGCCGCGACCACGTCGGCCACGGTCTTCCAGCCGCGGGCCGGCGACACCACCATCACGTTGGGCAGGGCCGCCAGCGGCGTCACGCCGGTCAGGTCCTTCAGCGTGTCGTAGGGCAGGCTCGGGTAGATCGCCGGGTTCAACGCGTGGCCCGACGAGTGGATCAGGATCGTGTAGCCGTCCGGCTCGCTCTTGGCCACCTGTGCGGCGCCAATGGTGCCCCCCGCGCCGGGCTTGTTGTCGATGATCAGCGGCTGGCCCAGGCCCTTGCTCATGGCCTCGCCGAGCGTGCGGGCGATGATGTCGGTGCCGCTGCCGGCAGTGAAGGGCACGATCAGGCGAATCGGCTTGCTCGGCCAGCTTTGGGCCGAGGCGCCAACGGTGACCAGCGCGGCGGCCAGCAGGGTGATGAGTCGTTTCATGTCTTGTCTCCTTGATTTGTTCTGGCGCCTTGCCGGGGTGCCCTGCGGGCAACCCAGCCTACGATTCGAGGCCGTCGCCCATCTTCACGTTGTCGGGTGTGAGCTCCATGCCGGCGTCCTTCGCGGTCTCCACCAGCAGCACGGCGAAATCGATGTCCTCGTAACCCCGGCCGACCAGGCGGGCCACCGACTCGCGCGTGGCGGCAGCAGCCGGCATGGTGACGCCGTGCGCCTTGGCGGCGCCCATGCCCAGGTCCATGTCCTTCAGCAGCAGCTTGGGCGTGAAGGTCACCTGGTCGAAGGTCAGGTTGGTGAGCATCGGCGTCTTGTAGCGGGTGTACATCGAGCCGAGCACCGAGTCGTTGATGCTTTCCAGGAACACGTGGCGCGGGATGCCGGCCTTCTCGGCCAGCACCGTGATCTCGCACAGGTTCTGGATCACCACGCCGAACATGGTGTTGTGGGCGATCTTCCAGATGCGCGCCAGCTCGCCCTGGCCCACCCACATCGCCTTGCGGCCCATCGCCTGCAGGTAGGGTTCGGCCTTGTCGTACAGCGCCTTGGGCCCGGAGGACACCATCAGCAGCTTGCCGGCCTTGGCCACCTTGGCGTTGCCGGACACCGGCGTGCACAGGTAGCCGACGCCCATCGCCTCCAGCCGTTGCCGGATCTCGGCCGAGCCTTCCTGCGAGATCGACGAGCTGTCGATCACGAGCTTCGGCTTCCTGCTGCCGGCCACCAGTCCGCCTTCGTCGAACAGCACCTGCTTCAAGTCGTCGGTGGTGGAGACCATGGTGAAGACCATCTCGCAGTCGGCCAGGTCCTGCTTGCTGCCGGCGATGGTGGCGCCGTACCCGGCCAGCGGCTCCGCCTTGCTGCGGGTGCGGTTCCAGACGCTGACGCCGTGGCCGGCCTTCGTCAGGCGCTTGACCAT
>JAQGMU010000183.1 GCA_028292195.1 Ramlibacter sp.
GGAGAACCGCACCGGCGCCAGCGGCATCATCGCCACCGACTTCGTCGCCAAGTCCAGGCCCGATGGCTACACGGTTCTCTTCACCACGCCCACCGCGCAGATCAACACCGCCTTCGTCAAGGCCAAGTTGCCGTTCGACGCGCGCAAGGACTTCGAGCCGGTGTCCTTGCTGCTCACCGGCCAGATCGCGCTGGTGGCCACGGCCAATGCGCCCTACAGCAACCTGGCCGAACTGGTGGCCTACGCCAGGAAGCAGCCCAAGGGCGTGTCCTTCGGCAGCTGGGGCATAGGCTCCGGCGGCCACCTGCTGGGTGAGCAGATGCACAAGCAGGCCAAGGTGGAAATGGTGCACGTGCCCTACAAGGGCGGCGAACTGGCCGAGATGGCGGACGTGATCGGCGGCTCGCTGGACACCGCCTTCATGGCCAACGGCAACGCCAAGATCCATTCGCAGGGCGGCAAGATCAAGGTGCTGGCCATCACCGGCAAGGCGCGCCACAAGGACTTCCCCAACGTGGCCACCTTCCGCGAACAGGGCTTCAGCGGCTTCGACGCCGCCGCCTGGATCGGCGCCTACGTGCCCGCGGGCACGCCCCGCCCGGTGATCGCCAAGCTGGCGGCCGACATCGCCGAGGTGCTGCGGCAGCCGGACATCGCCGCGCGCCTGGAGGGCCTGGGCTTCGGCGTGGAAGGCAGCACGCCGGCGGAATTCGGCGCGTTCACCAACGACCAGTACAAGCTGTGGGGCGACATGATCCAGGCGGCCGGCATCCCCAAGGAATGATGGAACCGGGGTTCGAGCTGCTGTAAGGGGCCTCGCCTGCGCGCGTCACCGGCAAGCCAGGTCACGCGCCTTCCGGAAGCAAGCCCCACAGGGGCACGGCCTCGATGCCGTCGGCCAGGCCGAAGCGGTGCTGGCCCGGGTACACCACGTACAGGGCGTCGAGCTTGAGGTCGTCCATGGCGATCCGCATGGAAGGCGTGACGCGCGGCGCATCGGCGCGCTTGAACTCCACGCCCACGCGCTGGCTGCCTCGCAGCATCAGCAGGTCGAGTTCCGCGCCCTGGTGGGTTGCCCAGAAAAATGCCTGTTGCGGCTGGGCGAGGCGCAGCACCTGCTCCAGCGCGAAGCCCTCCCAGCTGGCGCCGGAGCGCGCATGCGTCAGGAGCTGCGGCAGGCCGCGGACATCCATCAGCGCATGCAGCAGGCCCGTATCGCGGAAGTAGATCTTGGGCGCCTTCACCTGGCGCTTGCCCAGGTTCTCGTGCCAGGGTTGCAACTGGCGCACCATCATCGTCTGCGTGAGTATGTCCAGGTAGCGGCGCACGGTGGGTTCGGACACGCCGAGCGAGCGGGCGGGGTCGGCCGCGGACCAGATCTGGCCATGGTAGTGGGCCAGCATGGTCCAGAACCGAAGCATGACAGGGGTGGATACGCCCAGGCCGAACTGCGGCAGGTCGCTTTGCACGTGCTGCGCGATCGCACCCTGCCGCCAGGCGAGGCTGTCTTCCTCGGTCGCGGCCAGCCAGGAGCGCGGGAAGCCGCCGCGCAGCCACAGGCGGTCCGCGGTCTGCGTGGACCACGTGCCTGCCAAGCTCACCTCGTGCAGGTCGAAGCCGCCGACCTCGATGGTTTCCACGCGGCCGAGGAGGGATTCGCCAGCCTGGCGAGCCAGGCTGGGTGAAGCGCTTCCCAGCAGCAGGTACTGCCCTGGCGCGTCGGTGCGGTCCATCAACACGCGCAGCAAGGGGAACAAGGCGGGCTGGCGCTGGACTTCATCTATGACCACGAGGCCCTGCAGCGAGCCCAGCACCTGTGCCGGTTCCGCCAGCCGCTGTGCGTGCAGCGGATTCTCGAGGTCGAAATAATTGGGCGAATCGCGCCCGAGGAAACGCTGCGCCAGCGTACTCTTGCCTGCTTGCCGCGGCCCGGCCAGCACGACTCCGCGCGAGCGCCCCAGCGCCCGGCGCACCGCAAGTTCGAGGGTGGGACGTTGCAGCATGCCCGGATGCTAGCACTACACCATGAAATTCGAAAGGGAGGCTTTCGGATTTCATGGCTGTCCGGCCGCTGGGCGCCATCCGACGCTGAGCCGAACAGGCTCGTCTGGACTTCGATGTGGAGGGATGTACGCCGAAGCGTCGTTCACCTCGGTCGAGATGAGAGGGACCTGGCGTACACATAATATCGGGGACTGGCATCCGCCAAGGATTGGTGAAAGCAATGACGAAACCCCGCGTACTTCTGTGGACGCCCTGGGCGAGCCACCAGCAGGCCATGCACGAGGCGCTGCGCGGCACGGCGGACATCGAGCTGGTGGCGGCCGCGGACCAGGCCGAAGCCATCGCCGTCCTGCCCCGGGCCGATGCCGCCCTGTTCGCGGGCGGGGGCGCCGCCTATGCGCCGGCGCTTGCGCAAGCCGTGCGGCAGGCGCCCCGACTGCGCTGGCTGCAGCTGCTGTCCACCGGCCAGGAAGCCCTGGAGCAACACGGCGTGCCCGCGCACGTCACCGTCACGGGCGTCGGCAACTCCTCGGCCGCCGTGGTGGCCGAGCATGCGATGGCGCTGCTGCTGGCGCTGGCGCGCCGCCTCCCGGAGGTGGCAGTGCAGGGCCAGCGCGCCAGCTGGAACCGCAGCTTCGCCGCCCATGTCATCTCGCTGGAAGGCCGCACCCTGTGCCTGGCCGGCTACGGCCGCATCGGCAAGGAGATCGCCCGCCGCGCGCAGGCCTTCGGCATGCGCTGCATCGCGGTGAACCGCAGCGGCCGCAACGACGCGCCTGAGCTCGCGCAGCAGGTGCTGCCCATGCAGCGGCTGCAGGAAGCACTGGCGCAGGCCGACGCGGTGGCCATTTCATTTCCACTGGCGAAAGACACGCAAGGCCTGTTCGGCGCGCGCGAATGGGCGGCCTGCAAGCCCGGCGCGCTGGTGGTCAACGTGGGGCGCGGCGCCGTCATCGACACCGACAGCCTGGTGGCCGCGCTGCAGGGTGGACAGCTCGCCGGCGCCGGCCTCGATGTCACCGAGCCCGAACCGCTGCCCGATGGCCACCCGCTGTGGACCGCGCCGGGCGCGCTGGTCTCGCCGCACGTGGGCGGCGCCGGCAGCACGGAGGGGATCAAGCGCCTGGCGGCGCTGGTGCAGGAGAACATCCGCCGCTTCCGCACGGGCGAGCCGCTGCTGCACACCGTGGACGTGGCGGGCTGAGCGCCCATGCGCATAGACAAAGCCGAAGTCCTGCAGGCCGATGGCGGCTGGCAGGTGCTGTCCTTCCTGAAGCTGACGGCCAGCGACGGCCAGGTGGGCTGGTCGGAGTTCGGCGAGGGCTTCGCCCCCGGGCTGGCGGGCCTCATCCGCGCGCAGGCGCAGGCGCTCATAGGCCGCGACCCGCGCGAGCTGCCGACCCTGGCGCATGAATGGATGGCGCGCGCGCGGCCGGCCGCGGGCGGGCTGAACGCACAGGCCGCCGCGGCGCTGGAAAACGCCTGCCTCGACCTGAAAGCGCGTGCCCTGGCCGTGCCGGTGTACGAGCTGTTCGGCGGCGCTGTGCGCAAGCGCATTCCCGTCTATGCCTCGCACACCGGCATGTACCGCATGCGCAGCCCGGACCTGTTCCACGCCGCCGGCGCCTTCGTGCCGCGCCGCATGGAGGACATGGCCACGCTGGGCGCCGAGGTGGCCGCGCGCGGCGTGGGCGCGCTCAAGACCAACCTGCTCTCCTTCGCCGCCGACGGCACGCCGCGCGTGCACATGCCCGGCTTCGCGCGCGGCGGCGCGCCCGACCCGGCGCTGAACGCGAGCCGCGTGCTGGTGGACGACGCCGTCGCCCTGGTGCGGCAGCTGCGCGCGGGCGCCGGCGAGAAGATGGGCGTGATGCTGGACCTGAACTTCAATTTCAAGCCCGAGGGCGTGCGCAGGCTGGCCGCGGCGCTGGACCCACTGGGACTGGAGTGGCTGGAAGTGGACGGCATCGACCCCGCGACGCTGGCCGCGCTGCGGGCCGGCATCGCCACCCCCATCGCCTCACTGGAGGCGGTGTACGGCCGCGCCGGGCTGCTGCCTTACCTGGAAGCGCGCGCGGTGGACGTGGCGATCATCGACCCGATGTGGAACGGCTTCGGCGAATCGGTCCGCATGGCGGCGCTGGCGGAAGCCTTCGGCGTCAACGTCGCCTCGCACCTGTTCAGCGGCGCGCTGGCCACCGCCATGTCCGCGCACTTCTGCGCCGTGGTGCCCAACCTGCGCATCATGGAGGTGGACCTGGACCGCGTGCC
>JAQGMU010000251.1 GCA_028292195.1 Ramlibacter sp.
CCTTCGGACATCACCCAGTGCGCGGTGGACTGCTCTATCCACAGCAGGGTCTTGGAAGGCGCCGCCTTGCGTTCGCCGTCCGGGTGGAAGAAACAGGCACTGATGCCGATGCGGAGCCGGTCCATCACATTGCGGCCGCGAACAGCCGCTCGAAATCCGCCGCCGTGACCGGCCGCGGGTTGGTCTGGTGGCAGATGTCCTGCACCGCGATCTCCACCAGCCGCGCCAGCTGCTCCGGCTTCACGCCATGGGACGACAGGGTTCCCGTGATGCCGATGTCCTGCTTCAGCTGCCGCAGCCACGGCACGAAGGCCTTGCCGCCGCCGGGCACCTTGCACACGTGCGCCAGCTCCTCGAATTTCTCCGGCACCGTCTCCTGGTTCCAGGCCATGACGGCATCGATCATCAGCGCGTTCGCCAGTCCGTGGTGCAGGTCGCACACCGCGCCCAGCGCGTGGGCGCAGGAGTGCACCGCGCCCAGGTCCTTCTGGAAGGCGATGGCGCCCATCATCGAGCTCATCATCATGTCGCTGCGGGCGGCCAGGTTGGACGGCTCCTTCACCGCCGTGCGCAGCGAACGGGCGGCGATGCGCGCGCCCTCCAGCGCGATGCCGTCGCACAGCGGGTGGTAGGCCGGCGAGAGGTAGCTTTCGATGTTGTGGGTGAGCGCGTCCATGCCGGTGGCGGCCGTCACGTGCGGCGGCAGCGCCAGCGTCAGCTCGGGGTCGGCGAACACCTTCTTGGCCAGGATCTTCGCGTTGAAGACGATGCGCTTGAGGTGCGTCCGGTCCTCGCTCACCACCGCCGCGCGTCCCACCTCGGAGCCGGTGCCGGACGTGGTGGGCAGCGCGACGAAATAGGGCAGTGGCTGGTCGATGGGACGCACCTGCGGATGGTCCCAGGCGTATTCGATGATGTCGCCCGGGTGGGTGGCGGCCACGCCCACCACCTTGGCGACGTCGAGCGCGGCGCCGCCCCCGAAGCCGATGATGCAGTCCGCCTGGTGGGCCTTGTAGGCCGCGGCGCCCGCCATCACCTGGCTGGCGGTCGGGTTGCCGAAGACGCCGGAAAACACGCCGACGTCGAGGCCGCGCAGGTGCGACTGGAATTCGGCCAGCACCGGCAGCGCGGCGAGCGCCTTGTCGGTGACGATCAGGGGCCGCTGCAGGCCGTGCTTGCGCAGGTGCTCGGCCACCTCCTTGCGGGCGCCGGGGCCGAACTGGATGGCGGTGGGAAAGGCGAAGCTGGAAAGCGTCATGACGAAGTGAGGTCCAGGACCATGTGGTTCTTGGCGTAGCAGGCCGGGCCGACCTTGATCGCCCGCGGTTCGATGCCGAAGGAGCGGAAGCCGCAGCGCTCGTACAGGCGGCGGGCGGCCTCGTTGCCTTCGGTGACGGTCAGCACGAGGGACTCCAGGCCTTCGGCGCGGCTGCGCGCCAGCAGGGCCTGCAGCAGCTGCGCGCCTACGCCCTGGCCCGTGGCCTCGGGCACCACGTACATGCCGATCACCTTGGCCCGGTGCAGCACCTTCGCCCGGCCTTCGCGTTCCAGGCCCACGGCGCCGCACAGCTCCCGGCCCTGGAAGGCGCCCCAGAAGCTGGTGCGCTGCGAGGCCAGGCGCAGCTCGGCCACCTGGAGGGGCTGCTGCACGTCCTCCTCGTAGCTGGAGGTGAAGGCCTCGGGATGTTCGCGCAGGCCACGCAAGCGCAGCGAGCGGTAGGCGGTGGCATCGGCGGGGGTCAGGGACCGAATCTCCATGTTCAGATGATCTCGAAGTAGCGTTTCAATTCCCAATCGGTCACTGCATCCTGCCACTGCCGCCATTCCCATTCGCGGGTCGCGGCGAAATGGTCGACGAAGGCGTCGCCCAGCCAGTCGCGGGCGATCTTGGATTCGCGGAAGACGCGCGTCGTCTCGAGCAGCGTGCGCGGCGCCCGCGGCACGTTCTCGCCGCCCTGGTTGCTGCCGGTGATCGGCGGGGCGGTCAGCTTCAGGCCCTTCTCGACGCCGTGCAGGCCGGCGGCGATGACGGCCGCCATCGCCAGGTAGGGGTTGACGTCGGCGCCCGGGCAGCGCGTTTCCAGCCGCGTGGCCTTGGGCGAGCCGGCGATCACGCGGAAGCTGGCGGTGCGGTTGTCCATGCCCCAGGTCGGCTTGACCGGCGCCCAGAAGCCGTCGACCAGGCGCTTGTAGCTGTTGATGGTGGGCCAGAGCATCGGGCCGAACTCCATCATGCAGGCTACCTGGCCGGCCAGGTAGCTTTCGAACAGCTTGCTCATCTTGCGCGGGCTCTTGCCGTCGAAGAACAGGTTGTCCTTGCCGTCCGACAGGCTCTGGTGGATGTGGCCGCTGCAGCCCGGGTACTTCTGGCTCCACTTGGCCATGAAGCTGGGCATGATGCCGAAGCGCTTTCCTATTTCCCGCGCGCCGGTCTTGAACAGGATGGCCCGGTCGGCCTGCCGCAGGGCGCTGGAAAAGCCGATGGCCACTTCGTAGGTGCCGGGCCCGGTCTCGGTGTGCAGGCCCTCGATCGGCACGTCGAAGGCCAGCATCTCGTCCATCAGCGCGTTGAAGAAGCCGGGGTTGTCGGCCATGCGCAGCACCGAGTAGCCGAACATGCCGGGCGTGATGGGCTCCGGCGGCGCGCCGTTCTTGGCGGCCCAGGTGTGCACCGTCTCGCGGAAGTTGAACCACTCGAACTCCATGCCCGTCATCACCTGGAAGCCCAGCTTCTCGGCGCGGGCCAGCACGCGCTTGAGCGTCTGGCGCGGGCACACCGGGTAGGGCGAGCCGTCGGCGTTGATGAAGTCGCCCAGGAAGAAGGGCACGTCGTTGTCCCACGGCACCCGGCGCGCCGTGTCCAGGTCGACCTGCGCCAGTGCATCCGGAAAGCCGTGCTGCCAGCCGGTGACCGCGGCATTGTCGTACGTGGTGTCCGTCATGTCCCAGCCGAACACCACGTCGCAGAAGCCGAAGCCGCCGGTGGTCGCGCCCTCGAACTTGTCGATGTGCAGGTACTTGCCACGCAGCACGCCGTCGATGTCGCTCACCGCCACCTTCACCTTGGTGGCGCCGTTCTTCTTCAATTCGGCGAGTGCCGGGTGGATCTTCCTGGTGGCCATGGTTCTCCCGGGGGTTCGGGGAAATCCTAGCGCGTATGTCGATGGCGCGGGGCCGTTTGCGCCATGATGGCGCCCATGCCGTCAACCTTTGCCGCTGCATGACCCTGACCTGGCCAGTGGTGGCGGCCGTCCTGGTCGGCGCGCTGCTGCACGCAGGCTGGAACGCCCTGGTGAAGTCCAGCCACGACAAGGCGCTGGACACCGCGGTGATCCATCTCATCGGCTCGCTGGTGGCGCTGCCGCTGGCCTTCCTGGTGGGCCTGCCGCCGGTCGCGGCCTGGCCCTACATCGCCGCCTCGGTCACCATCCACATCGGCTACTACTTCGCGCTGGCCGGGGCCTACCGCCACGGCGAGCTCGGACTCACCTATCCGCTGATGCGCGGCACCGCGCCGCTGCTGGTGGCGCTGGTCTCCGTCGTGACGGTGGGCGAGGCGCTGTCGCCGCTGGCCTGGGCCGGCGTGCTGGGGGTGAGCTGCGGGGTGCTCGCCCTGGGCCTGTCGCGCCATGCGATCGAGTCGCCGCGGGCGGTGGCCTTCGCGCTGACCAATGCCGTGATCATCGCGATCTACACGGTGGTCGACGCGCTCGGCGCCCGCCTGTCCGGCAACCCGCTGCAGTACGTGGTGGCGCTGTTCGTGCTGGATGGCTGGCCGTTCGGGCTGATCGTGCTGGCGCGCCGCGGCGCCGCCGTCGCCTGGCCCTATGCGCGGCGGCGGGCGCCGCTGGCGCTGGTGGGCGCCACGGCGTCGCTCGGCTCCTATGCCATCGCGTTGTGGGCAATGACGAAGGCGCCGGTGGCGACGGTGGCCGCGTTGCGCGAGACCTCGGTGCTGTTCGCCGCGCTGCTGGGAACCTGGCTGCTGAAGGAAAGCTTCACCCCGCGGCGCGCCATCGGCACCGCCGCCATCCTGGCGGGCGTGTTCGCGTTGCGGCTGGGTTAGGGAACCGGCGCTGCTCGCTGTCGTGCCCGGACAGCGGAGGACAGCACTGGTAGAGTTGGCCGCAATGTCCGAGGCCGCCTTGCAGCAGATCCAGTCCGGCCACGCCGGCGCCCAGGCCGCCTTGCTGCGGGGCGAGCTGGAAGCGATGCACGGCCACCTGGTGCGCACGCTGGACGCATTGGCGGACGTCACGCGCGCCGGCCTGGTCGCCAGGCAGGAACGCCCGCCGGTGCCCTGGGACGAAGCGCGCGCCGAGCAGCTGGTGTGGGAACTGCTGGCGCGGCTGAAGGGTGCCGGTTGCCACGTGTTCCCCTACGCCGGCACCCTGCTCGGCCTGGAGCGCGACGGCCGCCTGCTGCCCAACGACAAGGACGCCGACCTCGCGGTCTGGCTGGAAGACTTCGCGCTCGCCGGCCGGCTGCTGCAGCAAACCGGCTTGCAGCGCGCCACCGATGTCCCGCCCTTCGGCAACATGGCCACCTATGTCGAGCCGCGCACGGGCTACTCGGTCGACCTGTTCGGGCTGCGGCGCGACCCGGTGGCCGGCGCCATCGAGGGCGGCGTCTGGCTGTATGGCCGGCCCGCTTCCTGGCAGCGCGTGCTGGTGCTGCCCTGGTTCGATCTGTCCGCGCGCAGCGGCCCCGCCGGCGAGGTCTGGTGGCCGGAGGCCGACCGCCTGCTGGCCGCGGTGTATGGCGACTGGCGCACGCCGAGGCCGGAATGGGATTCGCTCGTTTCCAGCTGCGCCTTGCGTGAAGTGAACCTCAACTGGCATTGCTGGGCGCTGCAGCACCTGGCGCAGGCCTGGCTCAGTGGCGACCTGGCGCGCACCCGGCGGCTGTTCGACCAGGTGCTGGCGCGCGCGGGCGGCGATGCGCGCCTGCAGGCCTGGTGTGCCGCGCTCGACGAGGCGCTGCGATGAGCGCCGCGCCGCCGCCCGCCGATGTCTCCGTGTTGATCCCCGCTGCCGGCAGCGGTGAGCGGCTCGGCATGGGCCCCAAGGCGATGCTGCCGCTCGCGGGCCGGCCGCTGATCGACTGGGTGGTCGACAAGGCGCGCCAGGTCGGCGCCGAAGTGCTGGTGGCCTGCGCGCCCGGCATGACGGCGCCGGCGGGGGCCGTCACCGTGGGCGGCGGTGCGACGCGCCAGGACAGCGTGCTGGCCCTGGTGGCGCGGGCCACGCGGCCCTGGTGCCTGCTGTGGGACGCCGCCAGCCCGTTCGCCTCGGTGGCGCTGGCCCGCCAGGTGCTCGCTGCCGCCGCCGGCAGCGGCGCGGCCACCAGCTGCCTGCCAGCCAGCGTGAGCTGGTTCGAACTGGAAGACGGCTTCGTCGCGCGCGCGCATCCGGCCGGCGGCACCGCCTCGTCGCAGACGCCGCAGGCCTATGCCACCGCCTTGCTGCGCGAGGTCACCGCGCAAGCCGTGCGCGAGGGCTGGCACACCCAGTCGACGGTGCAGCTGCTGCTGCAGGCCGGCCACGCGGTTGCGGCCGTGCCGGGCGAAAGGCTCTCCATCAAGCTGACCACGCCGGAAGACTGGATCCTGTCCCAGGCCCTGCACGCTCTACTGCAGCGTTGAGCAGGGTTGGGGCGATTGCGGCCGGGCCGCTTGCTGCGTAGGATGGAATCCCCCTGTAGTTGCTGGAGGGTCACGTGGGTACTCATCGCGACATCGCCGCCCGGCGGACTGTGGCCCTCGTCGGCCCCAGTAACGCGGGCAAAACCAGCCTGGCCGAAGCCTTGCTGTGGAAGGCCGGTGCGGTGGGCGCGCCCGGCAGCGTGGAAAAGGGCAGTACCGTTTCGGACTACGACCCGCTGGAGAAACGGACGCTGCGGTCCTTGAATACCAGCTTGCTGCATTTCGAGCACCGCGGCGTCACCACCCACCTCATTGACACTCCCGGCGCACCGGACTTCCTGGGCCAGTCGCTGCCGGCGCTGGAAGCGGTCGAAACCGCCGCCATCGTCATCAACGCCTCGGCCGGCATCGAGCCCATGGCGGTGCGGATGATGGAATGGGCGAAGCAGCGCGAACGCGACCGCATCATCATCGTCAACAAGATCGATGCCCAGGGCGCCAATTTCCAGGCGCTGGTGGCCGACATCCAGGCTGCCTTCGGCAAGGAGTGCCTGCCGGTGAACCTGCCGTCGCAGAAGGGCGAGCGGGTGCTGGACTGCTTCTGGAAGATGACGAACGACGGGCCGCCGCCCGACTTCTCCTCGGTCGAGCAGGCGCATCGCGCTCTGGTCGAACAGGTGGTCGAAGTGGACGCCGCCTTCGTCGAACGCTACCTCAACGACGGCGACGTGGCCCCCGAGGAACTGCACGCGCCGCTGGAGCAGGCGCTGCGCGAAGGCCACCTGGTGCCGATCTGCTTCGTCTCCTCGCGCACCGGCGCGGGCGTGGAGGAGTTGCTGGACGTGATCGAGCGGCTGCTGCCCGACCCGAGCGAGAGCAATCCACCGGCCTTCCTGGAAGGCGAGGGCGAACGGGCGAAACCGATCAAGGCCGTGGCCGACCCCGACAAGCACGTGCTTGCGCATGTCTTCAAGGTCACGCAGGACCCTTACGTGGGCAAGATGGGCGTGTTGCGGGTGCACCAGGGCACCATCACGCGCGACAGCCAGCTCTACGTGGGCGACAGCCGCCGCCCCTTCAAGGTGGGCCACCTCTTCCTGCTGCAGGGCAAGGAGCTGACGGAAGTGCCGAGAGCGGTGCCGGGCGACCTGTGCGCGATCGCCAAGGTGGAGGAACTGCACTTCGACGCCGTGCTGCATGACGCGACGGAGGACGCCTCGATTCACCTGAAGCCGCTGGACTTCCCGGTGCCGGTGCACGGGCTGGCGATCCTGCCCAAGCGGCGTGGCGACGAGCAGCGGCTGCACGACATCCTCCTGAAGCTGGTGAGCGAGGACCCGTGCCTGAAGGTGGAGCACGCGGCCAGCACCAACGAGACGGTGGTCTACGGCCTGGGCGAGCTGCACCTGCGCACGCTGCTGGACCGGCTGACCGAAGTGCACAACTGCCAGGTCGAAACGCGGCCGCCGCGCATTGCCTACCGCGAGACCATCACGGCGCCGGCCGAGGGCCACCATCGCCACAAGAAGCAGACCGGCGGCGCCGGCCAGTTCGGCGAAGTGTTCCTGCGCATCGAACCGCTGCCGCGCGGCACCGGCTTCCAGTTCGTCGACGAGGTGAAGGGCGGGGCCATCCCGCACAACTTCATGCCGGCGGTGGAGAAGGGCGTGCACCTGGCGATGGAGCAGGGCGTGGTCGCCGGCTACCCGGTGGTGGACCTGAAGGTGATCGTGTACGACGGCAAGCACCACACGGTGGACAGCAAGGAAATCGCCTTCATCCAGGCCGGCAAGAAGGCGCTGGTGGCGGCGGTGCAGGCCGCGCGGCCCTGCGTGCTGGAGCCGATCGTCAACGTCGAAATCTCGGCGCCGGAACACAACATGGGCGACATCACCGGCGACCTGGCGTCACGCCGCGGGCAGGTGAGCGGCACGCAGGCGAGCACCGTCGGCGCCCTGACGGTGCTGGCGCAAGCGCCGCTGTCGGAGCTGGCGAGCTACCAGTCGCGGCTGAACTCGCTGACCGGCGGGCAGGGACGATATACGCTGGCCTTCAGCCACTACGAAGCCGTGCCGCCGACGGTGCAGACGCAGCTGGCGTCGCAGTACAAGGTGAAGGACGACGCTTGAACCGGTAGGGTGGGTTTCGCGCCGGCGAACCCCACCATGCCCTCGTCCGCCGCCGCCGGTGGGGTTCGCTGGCGCGAAACCCACCCTACCCACTCAGCCGCGGCCCCATCCTCTCGCGCGTCCCGGCCGCTCGTCGTCGTCGCGCGGCCCGCGGCCATCGCCCCGGCCGTCACGCGCGTCCGGCTGCACCCTCTGGTGCTGCTGCGGCGGTGGCTCGCCGCCCTGGCGGCCCTGCAGGGGCTGCGGCTGCTGGCGCTGCACCGCTTCCCGCTGCTGCCGCACCAGGTCCTGCTGCTGCCGCTGGCGCGTGGCGTCGAATTGCTGCACGCGCGCGTTGTGTTCCGCTTCGCGCTGCAGGCGTTCCTGCTGGTAGCGCGCCAGCGCCTGCTCGCGCACCGCGCGCTCCTGCTCCCACTGCGGCCGCGGCTGTTCCTGCTGCTGGATGAAGCGCGGCTGCGCCTGCTGCGTTTGCTGCTGGATGAACCGCGGCTGCGCCTGCGCCGGAATGAACTGCCGTTGCGGCACCGGTTCGACCCGGCCTCCGCCCCAGAAGCGGCTGGACGGCACCTGCGCGCCCGCCGGCGGCGCCGCCTGCAGGCGTGGCATCGACGATTGGACCTGCTGCGCCCGGCGCTCCGGCCGCGGCGGCACCACGCCCGCCTGGCCCTGGCCGGTCATTCCCGGCTGCATGGGCTGCCAGTGGCTGCGCACCGGGCGGCCCTGGCGGAAGTCCTCCACCCGCACCGTCGTCACCGCCCCCGGGCGCTGCCGGTACACATGGTTCTCGTAGTGCCGAGGGTAGGCATTGAGGTTGATGTTGAAGTTGGCGTGGTTCACGTAGTGCTGGGTGGCGCGATACGTCGGCCACCAGGCTTCACCGGGACCCAGCGGATACCAGCCGGTGAAGCGGGACTGCCCGCCGCCGCCCGTGAACACCACCAGCGCCGGCGAATACACCGGCCGCGCCACCATCCGGCCCGGCACCCAGGCCCAGCGCGGGCCGATCATTGCCCAGCGGCCGTAGTGGAAGGGCGCGAAGCCCCAGGGCGCGTCGTCGACCCAGGTCCAGCCCCAGGGATCGACCCAGGTCCATTGCCCGTAGCGGTACGGGGCCCAGTCGGCCACGACGCCCTGCGGGTACCACACGTCTCCATAGGTCGGGTCCTGGCCCCAGGTGCCGTATGCATCGAGCTGCGAGTAGCCCACCACGCCGCGCGGCAGGTGGCGCGCGGCTGCCGACAGGTCTTCGGCCCGGTTGCGCTCGCCGGCCCATTGGCCGAAGGCATCTCCCTGGAATGGCGCGCCCTGCACCTGCGCCAGGTAGCGGCCGGCAAAGGTCGCCTGCTGGCCCGCGCCGAGGTTCAACGCGTCGCCGCCCTGGCCGAACACCGTGGCCATGCCACTCAGCACCACCACGCGGGTCTCGCGGCCGTCGGCCGAAACGTCGATGCGGTAGTCGCCGGCCTGCGAAGCCCGCAGCGCCAGGTTGGGCGTGTCGATCTCGAAGTTCTCGCCCTGCGCCAGCTCGCGCACCCGGGCGTTGACCGAGCCTTGCAACATGATGAATTGCGCGCTGCGGTCGTCCAGCGTGCCCACGCCGAGGTGGCTCTCGCCACCCACGTGCAGCGTCACGGCGCCCAGTTGCACTTCGGCCCGCGCGCCGCTGTCGGTCCACACGCGATCGCCGCTGGTGAGCGGCCGGTTCTGCGGCAGCTCCGTCCACTCCTCGTCGCCGGCGGGCGCGAACACCACGCCGCCCTGCCGGTAACTCAGGTTCGCGACCCGGCCCGGCGGGTCGGCCTCCTGCTGGGCGAAAGCGCTGCTGGCCGTCCAGAGCAGCAGGAGCGCAGCCAGCCAGGGCAGGCAGCGCCAGAAACGGCGGTAGTTGGCAGAGTGCATGGCTGGCATGTGGCGGGACTTCATTGCCCCTCAACGCGAGAGCCTGAACCTCCGCCGTAAAGGCAGCGTAAATTGCGCACCCCCGGCCCGCCAGGGGTAACCCTTGCGTGACTTTTTAACGCCGCCTCAGGACTTGAAGATCGCTTCCAGGTCCACTTCGCCGCTGCTGTTTTCCAGCTGCAGGCTGCCTTCGATGTGATCCAGATGGTCGAGCATGAGCTTCTCTGCCCTGGCTCTATCCTTCTTCGCCACCGCGTCGATGATCATCCCGTGTTCGTCGTGCCGGCAGCTCTGGGCCGTCGGCGCGTCGTACAGGAAGATGGTCAGGCAGGTCAGCATGCACAGCTCGCGCATGCTGCGCGAGAGCGCGGAGTTGCCGGCCAGTTCGGCCGCCAGCGTGTGGAACTCGCCGGAGAGCCGGATCACCGCGCGCTTGTCGTTGCGGCGCCGGGCATCGGCCTCCAGCTCCTGGTGCTGGCGCAGCCGGGCGATCTTCTCGGGGCTGAGGGTGGCTATCAGGCGCCGCAGCACCGCCGGTTCGATCAGCCGGCGGGCCTCGAACACGTCGCGCGCCTGTTCGGTCGTCGGCTTGGCCACGAAGGCACCGCGCTGCGGGTAGAGCTCGACGATCTGTTCGTGCGCCAGCCGGGCCAGCACCTCGCGCACGCGGGCGCGGCTGACGCCGAAGATGTCGGCCATGCGCTCCTCCCCGAGCTTGGTGCCCGGGTGCAGGCGGTGCTCGAGGATGGCGACGTAGATCTTCTCGTAGATCTCGTCGACGCTCTTCTCGCGCTCGGCGCGGGCGGCTGTCGTCTTGCGCGCGGTGGCGGGCATGGAATGGGGGTGGAGGGCCTGGCTTCGGTCGGCGGCCATTCTATCGGCGGCCCCGCCGCGGCGCGGACTCAGGTCCATTGGAACAGCTCCCCCCAGCCGGCGATGGCGGCGGGCGAGCCCCCCGCCGTGCGCACCATGCCCCAGACCGTGGTGCTCACCGTGTCCAGCAGCGGGATGCCGTGCGCGCGTTCGATGTCGGCGGCCAGCGGCGCCGCCCGCAGGTTGGTGCAGAAGGTGGTGATGGCCTGCGGCCGCGCCGTCGCCACTTCGTCCATCAGTTCACGCAGCGTGGACGGGGAAACGCCGGCGAAATCGTGGTTGACGCGCAGGCCCAGGTGGCGCTCGGCCACCACCTCGATGCCCAGCCTGGCGTAGTTGGCGACGATGCGGTCCTGCACGTCCTGCGTGTAGGGCGTGACCAGCGCCAGCCGCTTCACCTGCTTGATGGCCAGCAACTCGTTGAGCGCCAGCACCGCGGTGGTGGCGACGATGCCGGTGCGCTCGCGGATGCGGTCGCACAGCGCGCGGTCGCGCTCGAAGCCCAGCCAGCCCGAGGACGTGCCGCTCCAGCCGATCACGTCCACCTTGGCGTCGGCCAGCAGCTCGGCCGCCGCCAGGATCTTGCTGTCGTCGAACTGGCCCAGGGCGGCGTCGCTGAGCGCGATCTCGGTCACCTTGAAGCGCGAGAAATGGGCGCTGGCCCCGGGCAGGGCGGCGGCCAAGGCGCTGGTCAGCGGTTCCAGCGCGGTGTTGGAAGAGGGGGTCAGCACCCCCAGGCGCAAGGGTCGGGTCACGGCAAGCCTCCTGGAATGGTGAGCAGTATGGGCGATCCGCCGGCCCGCATTCCACGCATTTTGGTTGAAATTGTCGACATCAGTGTAAACACCAAGCGCCACGCGGGCCGCCGTCCGCCATAGTTCCCATCCTGGAAAGCCGCCTTCCAGCGGGCCGATAGTGGCCCGGACGTTGCCGACGCTCTCCCCCATACCCATGCCAAACCTGTCTTCCGCCGCAAAACTTCGCCCCGACACATTGTCGACAAGGCTGTCTC
>JAQGMU010000253.1 GCA_028292195.1 Ramlibacter sp.
AGAAGACCGCGAAAAGACCGCCGAACGCTCGGAGTTCATGGCCTCACTGCGCTGGGGTGCCCTGATCGGCGTTGCCCTGCTGCTGATCATCGTGCCGCCGATGCGCATGGCCAAGAACCGGGCCCAGGCCCCGGCGCAGCCGCCGGTGGCAACAGCCCCGGCCACGCAGGCGCCTGCGGACGTGCCGGCTCCCACCCTGGCCGAGGCCCCCACGGCCCCCGATACCAGCACCGCCGGCGCCGGCCCCGCGCAGGCCATGCAGCAGCAGGCCCTGGCGCCGCAAGCCGTCCCCGCCGGCTTGACCAGGCGTGCCCCTGGCGGCGTGCAAGTGGCCGACTTCAACGGCGAGGACGTCTCGCCGGAAGCCCGCCACGTCGCCAATTGGGCGGTCTACACCCGTGACTACAAGAAGCGCGCCTTCGTCATCGTCGACAAGGCCGACGCCCGCGTCTACGTGTTCGGCCCCGACGGCAAGCTGAAGGACAGCGCACCGGCCCTGCTGGGCGCGGCCCGCGGTGACGACAGCTTTCCGGGCATCGGGGACAAGCCGCTGTCGGCGGTGCGGCCGGAAGAAAAGACCACGCCGGCCGGCCGCTTCGTCGCCGAGCCGGGCCGCAATTCGCATGGCGAGGACATCGTGTGGGTCGACTACGCCGCCGCCGTGTCCATGCACCGCATCCGCCCGCTCGTGGCGCAGGAGCGCCGCCTGGAGCGGCTCGCTTCGCGCACCATCGAGGACAACCGCATCTCGTTCGGCTGCATCAACCTGCCCGTGACCTTCTACGAAGACGTGCTGAGCCCCACGGTGAAGAAGTACGGCGCCATCGTCTACGTGCTGCCGGAAACGCGCTCGGCGCAGAAGGTGTTCGGCTCGTTCGACGTTCCGCAAGGCGCGCGGGCGCAGCAGGTCGTCTACCAGCAGGCCCGCTAGCCCGACTGTTACCTTTACAAATCTTGCCCGCTGCCGAGCGGGCTTGCTAGCATCCGTTCCAGCTGAGCCGTCGTGGCTAGCCGCGGGGGACTCGGATGTCGATGGCAAGCCGGTGGCTGCGCAATGCAGCCGTTTGTACGGCATGGTGCGTGCTGGCCGCTGGGGCCGGCGCAGCCCAAGCTTTCATTCTCAAGGCCCCGCCCGACGCGCTGCGGCTGGTCGAGTGGATCCACCGCAGCGGCGACAACCACGGCCGCCCCTTCGCGGTGGTCGACAAGCGCAATGCCAGGCTCTACGTGTTCGGCGCCGACGGCCGCCTGGCCGGCAGCACCGTGGCGCTGCTCGGCGCAACCCGCGGCGACCACACGGTGCCCGGCGTCAGCGAGCGGGCGCAGACCGGCAGCATCCGCAGCGACGAGCGCACCACGCCGGCGGGCCGCTTCGAGGCCCAGCCGGGGCAGAACCTGCAGGGCGAGCACGTGGTCTGGGTCGATTACGACAGCGCCTTCGCCATCCACCGGGTGCGCCCCGGCAAGAGCTGGAAGATGCGCGCCGAACGCCTGGCCTCCGCCTCGCCGGCGGACAAGCGGGTGTCCTGGGGCTGCGTCGTGGTGCCGGTGGAGTTCTACCGGCGGGTGGTGGGCCCGGTGCTGGGGGCCGAGCGCAGCGTGGTCTACGTGCTGCCCGAGACGCAGCCGGTGCGCGCGCTGTTTGGCGCGCTCGACGCCTCCTGAGGCGCCGTCCGACAGCGTCCCGCGCCGGGCGCCGACGAGGCAGCGGCCGTCGTTTCCTCACGCTTGGATCGCTGGCATACCGCCGGTCAAAACGCACATCACCAGCTTAGGAGATAGCCAAACATGTCCACCATCCTGAAGACCCTGGTCGCCGGCCTCGCCACGGCCACCGTCGCCCTCGCATTTGCCCAGGGCACCCCGCCGAGCCCGGCAGCGGCCAACCCGGCCACGGGCGCCGGCCAGCGCAGCAGCCAGAACACGCCGATGGGCACCACCGGCACGCCGACCGGCGGCGGCGCCGCGGCGCAAGGCAGCTTGGGCACGGGCAGCGCCAGCAGCAGCGCCGCGACGAGCGCGGGCGCCTCGTCGGGCACCATGGCCAGCGACAGCATGGGCTCCAAGGCCTCGACCCGCCACGGCAAGAAGTCCAGGAAGCACGTCGTCAAGGCAGACCGCGGCTGATAGTCCCGGCGCCACGAAAAAAGGCTCGCTGGATGCGAGCCTTTTTTTGCTGCCGCGCGGCCGCTCAGACCGTCACGTGCGCACCTTCGCGCTCGACCAGCGTGCCGCTGATGCGCCACTGCTGGTCGCTCTGGCGATTGAGCAGGTAGGTCACCACCCAGTCGAAACCTTCGCTGTCGGTCACGCGGACCCTCTGCAGCGCCATCGCGCCGTCGGTCTCCGCCTTCAGGAACAGCACGCTGGCCGGCCGCAGCACCATGGGGTACTGCTCGCGCACCGTGGCATAGAAGGCCTCGGCGTTGCCGAAGCGGGTGCGCAGCGCCGGATCGGCCAGTGCGAAGGCCTTGGCCGCATCCTCGGAGGCCAGGGCCTGCAACTGGCTTTGCACCACTTCGCGCACGCCGGAGTCCTCCGGCGAGACCGGCGCGGCTGCGCTGGCGAAAAGCGCGGAGCTGCCGACGATCACCGCGAACAGCAGCGCCCAGGCGGTCGCCGCGCCATGCCAGCGGGGCCGCATGGGCGCGCGGCGAAACGGTCCGACGAAATCGCGGGGCTGCGTCATCTTGCTTCCTTCAGGTGGTGCGCCAGTCGTTCGCGGCGACGATGCAGCGGTTGATGCGCCACGACTTGTCGGGCTGCCGCTCCAGCATGAACAACGCCAGCCAGGTCTTGTCGTCGGCGTCGCGCAGGGCGACCACCTGCAGCACCCGGTCCTTGTCGGCCTCGGGGGCCAGCAAGCCGAAGCCGGCGGGGTGGTAGACCATGGGGTAGTTGCCGCGCACCAGCGCCAGGAAGCGGCTGGAGTCGCCGACCGCCTTGCGCACGTCCGGGGTGGCGGTGGCGAAGGCGGCTTCGGCGTCGTCCTCCGAGAAGGCCTTCAGCTGGGCCAGCACGACCGCCTGCACCTGCTGCGCTTCGAGCCCGCTCAGCGTCTCGGCACGGGCCTTGAGCTGCATGCTGGCAGCGGCCAGCGCGATGCCGACCAGCGTGAAGAAACGCATCATGAGCGGGCTCATCGGGGTTCTCCTGTGGGTTTTCCCGGAAACTGATGTGGAGCCTAGGGCCTCCTTACTGCACAGGCCTGTAGTCCGTCGTCGCTGCGCCGCGTGGGAAGCGTGAGCACGCCGCAGCTATCTGCGTGCGGCAGCAGGAAGAGGGAAGCGGGAATGCAAGGCGATGAACGCAGGTGCGGGCGCGCGGGGCGCCGCGGTAAAAGCCAACCGGTCCACTGGACAATGTTCTCGCTGATCGCGTGCGGAGGCGGAGAGTCCGATACCTGTCGTTGTAGCGCGGGGTCCGGCTGGCTTTCAATGGATTGGAGCGGCGGCGGCCCGGCGAGTTCGCAGGCGCACGGCGCCAGCGGCTGTAGGCGCTGCACGGCCGGGCGCGTAGGGACGGCCGGCTCGGCCGGCCCCTTCACCGGTTCGTCATTCGCCCAGGAGCACCGCGAGCCCGCCATCCGGCTCGAAGCGCCGGTTGCGGTAATACAGGCGGGTCGGGCCCGGCAGCACCTGCTCGGGCGACGAATGCCAGGGATCGCCGGGGTAGCACAAGGTGCGCACGCCGTCGACATCGAACGGTTGCGGCCGGATGCAGGGCGGGGTGCGCGCCCGGGCCGCCTGCAGCGCGCTCGCCACGCCGGCATGCCGCGCCAGGTGCGCCAGGCTCATGATCTGCGGCGGCGCCAGTTCGATGGCCCCGTCCCAGTACTGGTGCAGCGCCGCCCGCGGCGACAGCCACAGGCTTTCGGTGGCTTCGTGCGCGTCGTGG
>JAQGMU010000266.1 GCA_028292195.1 Ramlibacter sp.
CCCGTGCGTGCCGTTGCCGCCAGGCCCGCCGCGCCGCAGCTCCTGGGCACCATCGAGTGGGCCGGCAAGGCCGGCGAGGGCCGGCGCAGCTACGTCGTGATGTCCAACGGCGTCGTGCGCCCGCAGGCCGGCGGCGACGTGCCGCCCGGCGCGATCCAGTGGACGCGGCGCGGCAACAGCTGAAGCCTGGCGCTCGCGGGGCGCGAGGCAGCGCCCGTTAAGATAGGCTGGTTCTCCCGCCGATCCCGGGCCGCGGGGCCCGCTGCCATCCTGTCTTCCTTCGCTCCCTTGCCGCTGATCGTCCTGCTGGCGGTCGGCCATGCCGGCTTTGCCGGCGCCCGGCTGGCCGTCTCGCTGAACGCCCTGTACCTGCAGGCCTCGGCGCTCACCGTCGGCGTGCTCATGAGCCTGATGATGGTGGTCGCGACCTTCATCTCCGTGCCGGTGGGGCGCTGGGTGGACCGCATCGGCTACCGCAAGCCCTCGCTGATCGGCCTGGCCGGCGTCGTGGTGGGCGCGTGGTGCCCGGCGCTGCTGCCTTCGCTGGCCGGCCTGGCTCTCGCCAGCGTGCTGGTGGGCACCGGTTTCACGGTGGTCCACGTGGCCGTGAACAACGCGATCGGGCACGCGGCCGGCATCCACCGCACCCGCGCCTTCGGGCTGATGGGGGTGGGCTTCTCGCTGTCCGCGCTGTCGGGACCGATGGTCGCGGGCCTCGCCATCGACCACTTCGGCTATCGCGCGGCCTTCGGCATCCTGTCGGTGTTCCCGCTGCTCGCCACGGCCCTCCTGCTGTGGGCGGCGCCCGAGCTGCGGCCGGAACCGCGCGAACGCACCGCCTCGGGCGGCGTCACCGACCTGCTGCGGCTGCCGCCGCTGCGTTCGGTGCTGGTGGTGAGCGCGCTGATCTCCTCCGGCTGGGACCTGTTCACCTTCCTGGTGCCGCTGCACGGCGCGCGCAACGGCCTGTCGGCCACTGCCATCGGGCTGGTGGCCGGCGGCTTCGGCGTCGGCAGCGCCGTGGTCCGGCTGGCGCTGCCCTGGATCGCCGCGCGCGTGCCGGAATGGAAGCTGCTCGGGTCGGCCCTGGTGCTGGCGGCGCTCTGCTACTTCCTCATGCCGTTCTGCAACACGGTCGCTTCCATGCTGCCGCTCGCCCTGGCGCTCGGCATGGTCCTGGGCTCCGGCCAGCCGGTGGTGATGAGCCTGCTGCACGACACGGCGCCGCCGGGCCGCACCGGCGAGGCGGTCGGCCTGCGCTCGGCGATCATCAGCATGAACCAGATGGTGCTGCCGCTGGCCTGCGGCGCCTTCGGCTCGGCGCTCGGCCTGCTGCCGCTGTTCTGGGCCGTCGCCACCCTGCTGGGCGCGGGCGGCGGCTATGCCGTGACGCGGCGGCGGTAGCGCGTTTCCCGGCATTGCCGGGCCGGAGGCGGCATGCCACAGTGCGCGCTCCAGACCAGACAGGAGGCAAGCCATGCTGTTTCCCACCACCATCGTCGGCAGTTACCCGCAGCCCGAGTGGCTGATCGACCGGGCCAAGCTGGCTGGCCGCTTCCCGCCGCGGGTGCGCGCCCGCGAGTTGTGGCGCCTGCAGGAGCCCTGGCTGGCGCAGGCCCAGGACGACGCGACGCTGCTGGCGATCCGGGCCCAGGAGGACGCGGGGCTGGACATCGTGTCCGACGGCGAGATCCGGCGCGAGAGCTATTCCAACCGGTTCGCCACCGCCCTGGACGGCATCGACCTGGACAACCCGGGCAGCGCCCTGGACCGCTCCGGCCACCCGAACCCGGTGCCGCGGATCGTCGGCCGGATCCGGCGCCGGCATGCCGTGGAAGTGGAGGACCTGCGGTTCCTCAAGCGCCACACGCGGCGCATGACCAAGATCACCGTGCCCGGCCCCTTCACCATGCTGCAGCAGGCGCAGAACGACTTCTACGCCAGCGAGGAAGAGGCGGCAATGGACTATGCGGAAGCGGTCAACGCCGAGATCAAGGACCTGTTCGCCGCCGGCGCCGACGTGGTGCAGATCGACGAGCCCTACATGCAGGCGCGCCCCGAGAAGGCCCGCCAGTACGGCCTGCAGGCGCTGAACCGGGCGCTGGAAGGGGTGCAGGGCACCACCTGCGTCCACATCTGCTTCGGCTATGCGGCCGTCATCCACACGCGGCCCAGCGGCTACTCCTTCCTGCCGGAACTGGCCGGCTGCCGCTGCCGGCAGGTGTCGATCGAGACGGCGCAGTCGCACCTGGACACGCGGGTCCTGCGCGAACTGGAAGGCAAGCAGATCCTGGTGGGCTGCCTCGACCTGTCCGACATGAACGTCGAAACGCCGGAGGTGGTCGCGGACCGCATCCGCCGCGCGCTGGAGCACGTCAGTCCGCAGCAGGTCATCCTCGCGCCGGACTGCGGCATGAAGTACCTGCCGCGCGACGTGGCGCAAGGCAAGCTGGCCGCCATGGTCCAGGCAGCCGCGCTCTTGCGGCGCGAACACGCAGCGAGCTGAGGCGCAGGGCCCCGGGCCTGGGCGACAATCAGGGGATGTCCTCGCTGATCCGTTTCCTGCCGGGCAGCGCCCCGCTGGTGCTCGACTCGCCGCACAGCGGCGTTGCCTATCCCCCCGATTTCCGCCACGACTGCGAACTGGCCATCCTGCGGCAAGCCGAGGACACCCACGTCGAGAAGCTGTACGACTTCGCGCCCGCGCTCGGCGTGGCCTGGATCGAGGCGCTCTTTCCGCGCAGCTACATAGACGTCAACCGCAACACCACCGAAGTCGACGTCACCCTGATCGAGGACGACTGGTCCGACGCCGTCGAGACCGACCCCGCCGCATCGAACAAGGTGCGCCTGGGCAAGGGCCTGATCTGGCGCATGACCGACGACGGCGCGGCCATCTACCAGCGCAAGCTGAGCGCCGCCGAGGTCCGCGGCCGCATCGACGGCTGCTGGCGTCCCTACCACCAGGCGGTGGCACAGGCGATAGCCGCCGCGCACGCCCGCCACGGCTACAGCATCCACCTCAACTGCCATTCGATGCCAGCCATCGCCTCGGCCTATTCGACCGACTTCCCGGGCCTGGCGCATGCCGATTTCGTGATCGGCGACCGCGACGGCAGCACCGCCCATCCCGCCCTCTCGCAGCATCTGTGCGAGCTGCTGCGCGGCTTCGGCTACGACGTCTCCTACAACCATCCGTACAAGGGCGTGGAACTGGTGCGGCGCTACGGCCACCCCGGCCAGCAGCGCCACAGCATCCAGGTGGAGGTCAACCGCAAGCTGTACATGGATGAAGCGACGCTGGAGCTGAACGCGAACTTCGCGACGCTGCGTGGCCACCTGCGGCAGATGGCGGAACAGCTGCTGGCGATCGACCCGCGCCGGTTCCGCTGATGGACCGCGTGGACGCGCTGGTGATCGGCGCCGGGGCGGTGGGCCTCGCGGTGGCGCGCGCACTGGCCCAAGCCGGCCGGGAGACCATCGTCGCCGAGGCGCTGGACGGCATCGGGCAGGGCGTCAGCTCGCGCAACAGCGAGGTGATCCACGCCGGCCTCTACTACACGCCCGGTTCGCTGAAGGCGCGCCTGTGCGTGCGCGGCAAGGAGCTGCTGTACGCCCTGTGCGCGAGCCACGGCGTGGACCACAGGCGCTGCGGCAAGCTGACCGTGGCCAACGGCCCCGAGGAGGTGGCCGCCCTGCGCACCCTGCAGGAGCGTGCGGCGGCCAATGGCGTGGGCGTGGAATTCCTGGAGCAGCGCGAGGCGCTTGCGCTGGAACCGGCGCTGCGCTGCAGTGCCGCCCTGCATTCGCCAAGCACCGGCATCGTCGACAGCCACGGCTTCATGCTGGCCCTGCAGGGCGACCTGGAGCGCGCCGGCGGCATGGTGGCCTTCGGTTCGCGGGTGGAGTCGGCGCGGCTCTCGGCCAGGGCTGGTGAACCGCACGTCCTGCGCTTCGCCGATGGCAGCGAGCTGGCGGCGAACATCCTTGTGAATTCCGCGTCGCTGCACGCCCCCGCGCTGGCGCGCCGCTTCGAAGGGCTGGATGCGCGCTTCGTGCCGCGGGAATGGTTCGCCAAGGGCAACTACTACGCCTTGGGCGGCCGCTCGCCCTTCACGCACCTGATCTACCCGGCGCCGGCCGATGCGCACCTGGGCACGCACCTGACCCTGGACCTCGGCGGCCAGGCCAAGTTCGGGCCCGACATCGAGTGGCTGGACGTGCAGTCGCCGGAAGAGATCGACTACCGGGTCGACCCGGCGCGCGCCGACGGCTTCTATGCGGAGGTGCGGCGCTACTGGCCGGAGTTGCCGGACGGCGCGCTGGCCCCCAGCTACAGCGGGGTCCGGCCCAAGATCCACGGCCCGCACGAGAAGGCGCCCGATTTCCGCATCGACGGGCAGCCGCTGCATGGCATTCCCGGGCTGGTGAACCTGTTCGGCATCGAGTCGCCGGGGCTGACCAGTGCGATGGCGATCGCGGAGGTCGTGGCGGCGCTGTGACCCCATCGGTGGGGTCGCTGCGCGAACCCACCCTAGCTGGGACGCGAGGCCTATGTCGGCGCCGTGGCCGTCACCCTGTTCTCCATCGAACGTAGGGTGGGTTCGCCGCAGGCGACCCCACCGTTACGCGCGTTGCCGCTTGAACGCCCGCGCGATGTCATCCACCAGCTTCGGCCCGCGATAGATCAAGCCGGTGTAGATCTGCACCACGTCCGCGCCGGCGCGCAGCTTGGACAGCGCATCCTCGGCGCTCAGGATGCCGCCCACGCCAATGATCGGATAGCCCGCGCCCAGCGCAGCGCGCAGCTGCGCGATCACCCGGTTGCTGGCTTCCAGCACCGGCGAGCCGCTCAGGCCCCCGGTTTCCTCCGCATGCGGCAGGCCCTGGACCGCGTCGCGCGCGATCGTGGTGTTGGTGGCGATCACGCCGTCCATGCCGTGCCGCTGCAGCGTCGCCGCGATCACCTGCACCTGTGCCTCGTCGAGGTCGGGCGCGATCTTGACGAACAGCGGCACCCGCCGGCCGTGCGTGCGGTCCAGTTGCTCGCGCCTGGCGGCGACGGCCGAGAGCAGGGCATCCAGCGCCTCGTCGCCTTGCAGCGCGCGCAGGTTCTTCGTGTTGGGGCTGGAGATGTTGACCGTGACGTAGTCGGCGTGCGGGTAAACGCCCTCCAGGCAGGCCAGGTAGTCGCCGGTGGCCTCCTCGATCGGCGTGGCCGCGTTCTTGCCGATGTTGAGCCCGAGCAGCCGGCCCTTGCGGCGGAAGCCGGAGCGCTGCACGTTGGCGATGAAGGCGTCCAGTCCTTCGTTGTTGAATCCCAGCCGGTTGATCAGCGCATTGGCCTGCGGCAGCCGGAACATGCGCGGCTTGGGATTGCCGGGCTGTGGCCGCGGCGTGACGGTGCCCACCTCGACGAATCCGAAGCCCATCGCGCCCAGGCCGTCGATGCAGCGGGCGTTCTTGTCCAGGCCGGCGGCGAGGCCGACCCGGTTGGGAAAACGCAGCCCCGCCAGCTCGATGGGGTCGGGCACGAAGCTGTTGCTGTAGGCCAGCTGCAGCGGGGTGCCCTGGGCGCGCGCCAGCGAGGCCAGCGTCAGTTCATGGGCGGTTTCGGGGTCCAGCCCGAACAGGAAGGGACGGGCGAGGCCGTAGGGGAGTAAGGACATCCGATAATTCAGTCTTCAAACACGAACCGGGGATTGTCGCGTGACGCAGGACGAACTCAAGACTCTCGTGGGCCGGGCGGCCCTGCATTACGTGCCGCTGGGGGAGATCGTGGGGGTCGGCACCGGCTCCACGGTCAACAAGTTCATCGAGGCCCTGGCCGAGATCAAGGACCAGATCAAGGGCGCCGTCTCCAGCTCCACGGCATCCACCGAGCGGCTGCGGGCCCTGGGCATCCGGGTCTTCGACGCCAACGAGGTCGGCGAGCTGGCGGTCTATATCGACGGCGCCGACGAGATCGACCGCCGCGGCTACATGATCAAGGGCGGCGGCGCGGCGCTGACGCGCGAGAAGATCGTTGCGGCGCAGTCGCGGCGCTTCGTCTGCATCGCCGATGAATCCAAGAAGGTCGAGATGCTGGGCCGCTTCCCGCTGCCGGTGGAAGTGATTCCCATGGCGACTCAGCGCATCGTGCGGCAGTTCCAGGCCCTGGGCGGCAATGCGAAGACACGGATGCAGGACGGCCAGCCGCTGGTGACCGACAACGGCCAGCACATCCTGGACGTCACCGGGCTGCAGATCGGGGAGCCGCTTGCCTTCGAAACCGAAGTGAACCAGTGGCCGGGGGTGGTGACTGTGGGCGTGTTCGCCCGCCAGAAAGCCGCCGTGTGCCTGTTGGGAACCAGCGGCGGCGTGCAGACGTTGAATTTCTAGGCGGCTAGAAGCGGATCCCCGGGGCCCTGGGTTCGGTCGACGGCAACTGCACCGACGGCTGCTGCGGCGCCGCCGGAGCGTCCGGCTGGCTCTGGGCCTGTTGCGCGGCCACCAGCGGCGTCGGCGGCGGGTTGCGGTAGCTGGCGGGCAGCTGCGAGGTCTTGGGGTAGCCGGCGGCGTCCAGGTACTGGGACCATTCGGTTTCCGAGTAGCCGCGCAGCTGCTGCGTGCCGACGGTCAGGAAGGGCACCCGCACCTCGCCGGACAGGCGCCGGAAGGCGGCCGCGTCCTCGTTGCTGCTGACGATCTTCTCGGTGTAGGGGATGCCGCGGCCGGCCAGGAAACCGCGCGCGCTGGCGCAGGGCCCGCAGCCCTCGGCGGTGTACAGCGTGACCGGGTAGCGGCCGGAGACAGTGCGCAGCTCGAAGGGCAGGCCGCCACCGCCGGCACCGGCCGACTGCATGGCCACGCTGGGCGCGACCTGGGGAGGAGCCTGCCTGTCGACGGGTGGCTTGTCGGAGAACGTCACCTTCCCGTCCGGCCCGACGTTGCGGTAGACCTGGGCGGCGGCCCCCATGCTGCCCAGGGCAGCCAGGGAGGCGAGAAAGGCAAAACCGATACTGCGGGCAAGGGACATCGACGGTACCTCCGGTCAAATCGTGGTTTGATTCTGTCAGGCCATTCCCTGGTGCCGCAACAAGGCGTCGAGCGTCGGTTCGCGGCCGCGAAAGGCCTTGAACGATTCCATCGCCGGGCGGCTGCCGCCGGCCTCCAGGATGGCCTGCCGGTATTTTCGTCCGGTTTGCACGCTCGGCAACCCGTCCTTACCCGCCGTTTCCTCGAAAGCGGCATAGGCGTCGGCGCTCAGCACCTCGGCCCATTTGTAGCTGTAGTACCCCGCCGCATAGCCGCCGGCGAAGATGTGGCTGAAAGTGTGCGCCATGCGGTTGAATGCCGGCGGATGCAGCACGGAGACCTCGTCGCGCACCTGCTGCAACAGCGGCATGATGTCCGCCTGCGGATCGTGGTCGGTATGCAACAGCATGTCGAACAGCGCGAACTCGATCTGGCGCAATGTGCCCAGGCCGCTCTGGAAATTCCTGGCCACCAGCATCTTGTCGAACAGCTCGCGCGGCAGCGGCTCGCCGGTTTCGACGTGGGCCGTCATGTACTTCAGCACGCCCCATTCCCAGCAGAAGTTCTCCATGAACTGGCTGGGGAGCTCCACCGCGTCCCACTCGACGCCGCTGATGCCCGAGACGTCGCGCTCGTTCACCTGCGTCAGCATGTGGTGCAGGCCGTGGCCCGACTCGTGGAACAGGGTGATGACGTCGTCGTGGGTCAGCAGGGGCGGTTTGCCGTCCACGCCCTCGGCGAAGTTGCACACCAGCTGCGCCACCGGCGTCTGCAGCTTGCCGCTGTCCGGGCGCAGCCAGCGGGCGCGGACGTCGTCCATCCAGGCGCCGCCGCGCTTGCCGGTGCGGGCCGCGGGGTCCAGGTAGAACTGGCCGACCAGTTTTCCATCGCGTTCGATCCGGTAGAACTCCACGCCCGGGTTCCAGGTCGGCGCGTAGTCGCGGCGGATGGCCACTTCGAAGAGGGTCTCGACGATCTTGAACAGGCCCGCCAGCACCTTGGGCGCGGTGAAGTACTGCTTGACCTCCTGCTCGCTGAAGGCATAGCGCTCCTCCTTCAGCTTCTCGGCGATGTACGACCAGTCCCAGGCCTGCGGGTCGGTGAGGCCCAGGCGTTCGGCGGCGAAGGAGCGCATGTCCTCCACGTCCTTCTGCGCATAGGGGCGGGCCCGGTGCGCCAGGTCGCGCAGGAACTGGATCACCTGCCTGGGCGACTCGGCCATCTTGGGCACCAGCGAGACCTCGGCGAAGTTCGGGTAGCCCAGGAGCTGGGCTTCTTCCTTGCGCAGCGCCAGGATCTCGCGCACCAGCGGCGTATTGTCGAATTTGGGGTCGCCCTGGTCGCTGGCGCGGGTGACGTAGGCGCGGTACAGGCGCTCGCGCAGCGTGCGGTTGTGGCCGAACTGCATGACCGGCAGGTAGCTGGGCATCTTCAGGGTGAGCTTGTGGCCTTCCTTGCCCTCGGCAAGGGCTGCGGCGCGGGCTGCCTGCACCACGTCGGGCGGCACGCCATCGAGCTCGTCGGCCGCGGCGTAGTAGGAGAAGGCATCGGTGGCGTCCAGCGCGTGCTCGCTGAACTTCTGGCTCACTTCCGCCATCCGTTCCTGGATCTGGGCGAAGCGCTCCTTGGGCGGCCCGGCGAGTTCGGCGCCGGACAGCACGAAGTTGCGCAGCGCGTTCTTGTGGGCCTGCTTCTGTTCCGCCGACAAAGTGGCCGGAGCGATGGCCTTGTACTTGGCGTACAGCTTCTCGTCGGAACCGAGCCGGGTCCAGAACTCGGTGACCCGGGGCAGCGCTTCGTTATAGGCAGCCCGCAGCTCGGGGGTGTCCGCCACGGCGTTCAGGTGGCCGACCACGCCCCAGGCGCGGCTCAGCTTTTCGGTGGCCACGTCCAGCACGCCGGAGATGGCTTTCCAGTCGGCCGCGAACCCGGGCTGGGTCACCTTGGCCAGTGCCGTATCGGCCTGGCCCAGCAGTTCGTCCATGGCGGGGCCCACGTGTTCGGGCCGCACCGCGTCGAACAGGGGGAGGTCGTTGAAGTCGAGGAGGGGATTGGCGCTCATGCCGCATATTTTGCGGCACTCGGGCGTCGCTTCAATAGCCGGAGGGGATTGGCTTTCCCCATGACCGCGATTGCGGCCGCCGTCAGCCCGCTGTCCGCTCGGCAGCCGTGATGGTGTTGACCAGCAACATGGCCCGGGTCATGGGGCCGACGCCGCCCGGCACCGGCGTGATCCAGCCGGCCACTTCCTTCACGCCTGCAAAGTCCACGTCGCCGCAGAGCTTGCCTTCGTCGTTGCGGTTCATGCCGACGTCGATCACCACCGCGCCCGGCTTGACCATGTCGGCGGTCAGCACGTTGCGCTTGCCCACCGCGGCCACCACCACGTCGGCCTGCAGGGTCAGCGCCTTCAGGTCCCGGGTCCGGCTGTGGGTGATGGTGACGGTGGCGTCGCGCCCCAGCAGCATCAGGGCCATCGGCTTGCCGACGATGTTGCTGCGGCCGATGACCACGGCATGCTTGCCCTCGAGGTCGTAGCCTATGGAGTCCAGCATCTTCAGGCAGCCGTGGGGGGTGCAGGGCCAGAAGCCCGGCTGGCCGACCAGCAGGGCGCCGGCGCTGGCGACGTGGAAGCCGTCGACGTCCTTGGCCGGGCTGATGGTCTCGATCACCCGGTGGCTGTCCATGTGCCTGGGCAGGGGCAGTTGCACCAGGACGCCGTGCACCGAAGGGTCCGCGTTGAGCGCGGTGATGCGCGCCAGCAGGTCGGCCTCGGACAGGGTGGCGGGATGGCGTTCCAGCGTGGCCTTCAGGCCGGTCTGCTCGCTGTCGGCCACCTTGTGCCTGACGTAGACCTGGCTGGCCGGGTCCTCGCCCACCAGCACGATGGCCAGGTGCGGCTGAATGCCCTTGGCCTGCAGCGCCGCGGTGCGGCCGGCGACTTCCTCACGGATATTTTTCGCCAGGGCGTTGCCGTCGATGATTTGAGCTGTCATGGGAGGGTCTTGTAGGGTGTGCAGCTGCGCTGCGCTGCGCACCGGTCCGGCCGTCGATGGTGCGCACGCTCCGCGTGCACACCCTACGGCAGCGTCACGCCTTGGGGGGTTGCTGGCCCAGCGCGATCTTCAGCAGGTCGGCGACCGTGTTGGCGTTGAGCTTTTCCATGATGTTGGCGCGGTGCGCTTCCACCGTCTTGATGCTGATGCCCAGGTCGTCGGCGATCTGCTTGTTCAGGCGGCCGGCGACGATGCGTTCCAGCACCTGCGCCTCGCGCGAGGTCAGCTTGGACAGCAGGGCGTCGCGGCTGGCGGCGCTCTGGAATTCGGCGAAGGTATCCTTGGCGCGCTCCAGCATGCGTTCGACCAGGCTCACCAGCTCGTCTTCCTTGAAGGGCTTCTGGATGAAATCCATGGCGCCCTTCTTCATGGTGTTCACCGCCATCGGCACGTCGCCGTGGCCGGTGATGAAGACGACGGGCAGCGGCGATTTGCGTTCCACCAGCCGGTCCTGCAGCTCCAGCCCGGTCATGCCGCCCATGCGGATGTCGACGATCAGGCAGGCCACTTCGCGGGGGTCGTAGCGGGCGAGGAAGGATTCGGCCGAATCGAAGCAGCGGACGCGGTAGTCCTTGCCTTCCAGCAGCCACTGCAGCGAATCACGGACCGCCTCGTCGTCGTCGACCACATAGACGGTTCCCTTCTTGGGAATCAAGCTCATACGATTGTCACCCCCGCGTCCTTGCCTACTATCGGATTTATAGCGCCGGACAGAGGGATCCAGAAGGAAAAGCGGCAGCCGGCGACTTCGCTGCCATTGTAGATGTTCTCCGCCTGCATCCGGCCGTGGTGCGACTCCACGATAGTGCGGCACAGATTCAGCCCGATGCCCATGCCTTCCGCCTTGGTGGAGAAGAAGGCCTCGTACAGGCGCTCCATCACTTCGGGGGCCAGGCCCTGGCCCGAGTCCAGCACCGAGAACTCAACCACCGGCTGTTCGTCGACCTGCTTGGGGATCACGCGCAGTTCGACGCTGCGCCGCCCCGGGGCGCGCCTGGCCTGCTCGATCGCTTCGGCGGCGTTGCGCACCAGGTTCACCAGCACCTGCTCGATCAGGATCGGGTCGACCATCAGCTTGGGCAGCCGCGCGGCGACGTAGTGCGACATGCGCACGTTGCGCCGGCGCAGCTCGATCTCGGCCAGCTCCAGCGCCTCGCTCACCATCACGCTCACGTCCGACAGCGTGCGGTTAGGCTCGCTGCGCTTCACGAAGCTGCGGATGCGCTGGATGATCTGGCCGGCCCGCTGGGCCTGGCGCGCCGTCTTGTCCAGGGCCGCCAGCACGTCGTCCTCGCTGATCTGCTTGCTCTTGATGCGCGAGACGAGGCCGTTGCAGTAGTTGCTGATGGCCGTCAGCGGCTGGTTCAGTTCGTGAGCCACGCTGGACGCCATCTCGCCCATGGTGATCAGGCGGCTGGCCGACTGGGCCCGCTCGGCCTGCGCCGCGGCGAGTTCCTGCGCGACGCGGCGCGAGGTGATGTCGGTGGCGATCACCATCTGCGCCAGCCGCCCGTCGACCCAGTTCAGGTAGCGCGAGCGGACTTCCAGCCACTTGCCCAGCTCCGGCACGAAGATCTCCGCGTTCTCGGAGACGGCGGAAGCCAGGCCGTCGGTGGGCAGGCCGACGAAGGAGTCGACTTCGTCCAGCGATTCGTCGTTGGTGCGGGGCTGCTCCGTCATGCCGGCCTGCGCCACCATGCCCAGGTGGCCAACGGCCTGGCCCCCGAACCACAGCCGGTACAGCTTGTTGGCGAACAGCAGTTCCTCGCTGCCCAGGGGCGCCACCGACACGGAAGCATCGAGGGCCTCCAGCACGGTGGTGAAGCGCTCGTGCGAGGCCTGCAGCTGCTCGCGGATGCGGGTGGGCTCGGTGATGTCGGTCATCGACGTCATCCAGCCGGTCTGGTGGCCCCTGGGGTCCACCAGCGGCGAGACGTACAGGCGGGCATCGAACAGGCTGCCGTTCTTGCGCTTCACGCGCACCTGGAAGCCGCCCTGCACGGTGCGGCCCTGCAGTTCGTCCTCCAGCCGGGCGGAGAGCAGTTCCACGTCTTGCTCGGGCCAGTAGGGGAAGGGCGGGGTGCGGCCCACCAGTTCGGCTTCGCTCCAGCCGGTCATCTGGCAGAACGCGGCATTCACGTAGGTGATGCGGCCATGCATGTCGAGCGCCCGCATGCCGGTCAGCATCGAGTTCTCCATGGCGCGGCGGAAATTGGTTTCCGTCATCAGCGCCTGCTGCGCCTGCATGCGGCGGCGGGTGTGCCGCCAGTTGGCGATCAGCATCCAGCCGGTCATGGCGGCCAGCGCGCCGACCAGCCAGAACAGGCCGCTGCCGATCACGCCCAGCGAGGTGCGATAGACCTGGGCGCGGACGACCAGGCCGTTGCCGACCGGCGAGACCGGCACTTCGTATTCGTTCGGCTGGGCGGCCCAGGGCAGGAACTGCGTCGCCGGATTGCGCGGCGGCACCGACACGCCGGCCAGCATGCGGCCCTTGCCATCGAGCAGGCCCACCGCGTACTTCGCGGAGATTTCGGCGGGCACGCCGTAGCGCAGCAGGCCGTCGATGGAGTACTCGCCCAGGATCACGCCACCGAACTTGCCCTGGTCGGCCAGCGGCACGTGCAGCTGCAGCAGCCCCGAGTTGTCGGGGCCTGCCACAGGTTGCGAGTACACCGGCGCCTGCAGGTCGCGCGCCAGCCCGTACATGCTCTCGGTCTCGCCGGGCCGCAGGATCTCGCCCGGCACCCGGGCCTGGGCGTTGCTGATGCTCGGCGCGGCGTAGGCCGCCTTGATGCGGCGGCGCTCGTCGATCCACGTGAGCATCAGCAGCTCCGGGTACTGGGCGATCATCGATTCGGCCCGCACCACGAATTCCTCGGCGTCGACCTCCTTGTTGGAGATGTCGCGCGCCACGCGCATCAGCTGCTCCTGCCGCTCCAGCAGCCGCAGCCGCATGCGCTGCTGCGCGTATTCGACGTCGCGCTTGACCGCCTCCTGCTCGCGGTCCATTTCCTCCAGCCGCAAGTACCAGAAGGCGGAAACGATGGCGGCGAGGAACAGCAGGACGGCCGCGAGCGGCGCCAGCATCGCGTAGCGGTCCTGCCGGGTGGGCGTCTGGCGCCGCCACCAATGGCGCCACCAGTTGGGGATCGGGCCTTCGGGTAACAGCTCCGAAGTCGGGGAATCGTGCATGAAGGGCAGTAGTTTAGGCGCAGGGCCGTCGCAGACCAACGCGCAGGGTTCGTGCCAAGCCGACAGTAATTCACATTATGAAATGGACGCGCACCATTTGAAATTGAGGAAAACTTATGCGACACTCCGCCGCCACTGTCCGCAGACACGTACAAAATTCATCAAAGCACAAGGAGACAAGCAATGTCCGCCCAGCCTGACAACCTGTTCGGGGCCGCCGCCAACGACGCCGACGCGCAAGAAACCCGGGAATGGCTGGACGCCTTCTCCGCCGTCATCGCCTCCGAGGGCCGTGAGCGTGGCCACTTCCTGATCGAGCAGCTGCTGGAACAGGCGCGGCAGGAAGGCATCGACATGCCGTTCTCCGCCACCACCGGCTACGTCAACACCATCGAACCCCAGGACGAAGAGCGCTGCCCCGGCAACCTCGAGGTCGAAGAGCGGCTGCGCGCGTACATGCGCTGGAACGCGATGGCGATGGTGGTCAAGGCCAACCGCCTGCACCCCGAAGACGGCGGTGACCTGGGCGGCCACATCAGCTCCTTCGCCTCGCTGGCCACCATGTTCGGCGCGGGCTTCAACCACTTCTGGCATGGCGAGAGCGAGGACCACGGCGGCGACTGCCTCTACATCCAGGGCCACAGCTCGCCCGGCATCTATGCGCGGGCCTACCTCGAGGGCCGGCTGACCGAGGAGCAGCTGCTGAACTTCCGCCAGGAAGTGGACGGCAAGGGCCTCTCGAGCTACCCGCACCCGAAGCTGATGCCCAACTTCTGGCAGTTCCCCACGGTGTCGATGGGCCTGGGCCCGCTGATGGCGATCTACCAGGCGCGCTTCCTGAAATACCTGCATGCCCGCGGCATCGCCAACACCGAGAACCGCAAGGTCTGGGCCTTCCTCGGCGACGGCGAGATGGACGAAGTCGAATCGCTGGGCGCCATCGGCGTGGCGACGCGCGAGAAGCTGGACAACCTGATCTTCGGGGTGAACTGCAACCTGCAGCGCCTCGACGGCCCGGTGCGCGGCAACGGCAAGAACAACCAGGAGCACGAAGGCGAATTCCGCGGCGCCGGCTGGAACGTGATCAAGCTGGTCTGGGGCAGCTACTGGGATCCGCTGCTGGCGCGCGACAAGGAAGGAATCCTGCGCCAGATCATGATGGAGACGCTCGACGGCGACTACCAG
>JAQGMU010000275.1 GCA_028292195.1 Ramlibacter sp.
ACCGCAGCATGATCCCGCTGGGCAGCTGCACGATGAAGCTGAACGCCACCAGCGAGATGATCCCGATCACCTGGCCGGAGTTCGCGCACGTGCACCCGTTCGCGCCGCGCGACCAGCTGCAAGGCTACGCCGAGCTCGACGAGCAGCTGCGCGCCTGGCTGTGCGAGGCGACCGGCTATGCCGGCATCAGCCTGCAGCCCAACGCCGGCTCACAGGGCGAATACGCCGGCCTGCTGGCCATCAAGGCCTGGCACGAAAGCAAGGGCCAGGGCCACCGCAACATCTGCCTGATTCCTTCTTCCGCGCACGGCACCAACCCGGCCAGCGCGCAGATGGTGGGCATGCAGGTCGTGGTGACGGCCTGCGACGACAACGGCAACGTCGACATGGGCGACCTGCAGGCCAAGTGCGAGCAGCACAGCGACAAGCTGGCCTGCATCATGATCACCTACCCCAGCACCCACGGGGTCTTCGAGACCCAGGTGAAGGAGCTGTGCGCGCTGGTGCACCAGCACGGCGGCCGGGTCTACGTGGACGGCGCCAACATGAACGCGCTGGTCGGCGTGGCGGCGCCGGGCGAGTTCGGCGGTGACGTCAGCCACCTGAACCTGCACAAGACCTTCTGCATCCCGCACGGCGGCGGCGGCCCGGGCGTCGGCCCGGTCTGCGTGGTGGCGGACCTGGTGCCTTTCCTGCCCGGGCACAAGACCGGCGGACTGCCGACCCACGCGGTGGGCGCGGTCTCGGCGGCGCCATTGGGCAACGCCGCGGTGCTGCCGATCTCCTGGATGTACTGCCGCATGATGGGCGCGCAAGGCCTGAAGCAGGCGACCGAGACGGCCATCCTGAGCGCCAACTACATCAGCGCCCGGCTGCGCGATCACTACCCGACGCTGTACGCCAGCAAGAACGGCCACGTGGCGCACGAATGCATCCTGGACCTGCGGCCGCTGAAGGAAAGCAGCGGCGTGACGGCGGAAGACGTGGCCAAGCGGCTGATCGACTACGGCTTCCACGCGCCCACGCTCAGCTTCCCGGTGCCGGGCACGCTGATGGTGGAGCCGACCGAAAGCGAGACGCTGGAAGAGATCGACCGCTTCATCGCGGCGATGGTCGCCATCCGCGAGGAGATCCGCCAGGTCGAACGCGGCGAGTGGCCGCAGGACGACAACCCGCTGAAGCACGCGCCGCACACGGCCGGCGCGCTGTTGCACGGCGAGTGGAAGCACGCCTATTCGCGGGGAGTCGGCGCGGCAGTGCTCGATGAGCGCCGGCATGCCAAGTACTGGCCGCCGGTGGGACGGGTGGACAACGTGTACGGCGACAGGAACCTGTTCTGCAGCTGCGTGCCGATGTCGGCGTACGAATAGTTGGAACTCTTACTCACCGTCGCCCTCGGCGCCGCCGTCGCCGGCTTCGTCCAGGGCCTGTCCGGCTTCGGCTTCGGCCTGACCGCGATGGCGCTCTGGGCCTGGACGCTGGAGCCCAGGCTGGCGGCGGTGCTGGCGGTGTTCGGCGCGCTCTCCGGCCAGGTGTTCTCCGCCTTCACGGTGCGGCGCGGCTGGCATTTCGCCACCCTCGTGCCTTTCATCCTGGGCGGACTGGCCGGCCTGCCGGTCGGCCTCTGGCTGCTGCCGCAACTGGACGTGCCGACCTTCAAGGCGGTGCTGGGCAGCCTGCTGGTGGTGATCTGCCCACTGCTGTTCTTTGCCCATCGCCTGCCGCCGATCCGCCGCGGCGGCCACGCGGCCGACGCACTGGCGGGCAGCATCGGCGGCGTGATGGGCGCCCTGGGCGGCTCCACCGGCGTGGTGCCGACGCTGTGGTGCACGCTGCGCGGCTTCGACAAGGACAGGCAGCGCGCCGTCATCCAGAACTTCAACCTGGCGATGCTGGCCATCACCTTCGCCGGCTACGTGGCCACCGGCGTCGCCGAGGCACGGATGTGGCCGTGGATGGCGGTGGTGCCGCCGGCGATGTTGATTCCTGGGCGGCTGGGGGCGCGGCTGTACGTGGGGATTTCGGAGCTGGCGTTCCGGCAGATCGTGCTGGGGCTGCTCACCTTGAGTGGGGTGGCGTTGCTGGCGTCGTCGGTGCCGGTGTTGCTGTTGCGTTGAGGGGAGCGCTGGGGTTCGGCTTCGCGCTCACCCCAGCCTACAAGGGTCGGCGGACATGCGCATCCGTGGTCCGGGGTCATGCCGCGCATCCGTGATCCGGGGTCATGCCGCGCATCCGTGATCCGGGGTCATGCCGCGCATCCGTGGTCCGGGGTCATGCCCGCGCATCCGTGGTCCGGGGTCATGCCGCGCATCCGTGGTCCGGGGTCATGCCGCGCATCCGTGGTCCGGGGCCATGCCGCGCATCCGTGGTCCGGGGTTATGCCGGACCCGTAGGCTGGGGTGGAACCCCAGCGCTTTTGCGCCAGGCGCGAGACGTGGCGGGGCCGCCCTTACGCGGCGGCCGCCAATTGCCTGAGCGCCTGTTCGAACACTTCCGGCGGCTGCCCACCCTGGATCAGGTGCTTGTTGTTGACGATCACCGACGGCACGGCCTGGATGCCCAGGCCCTGGAAGTGCTGCTCGCGTTCGCGCACTTCCTCGGCATAGCGTCCGCTTTGCAACACCTCCTTCGCCGCCGCCCGGTCGAGTCCCACGCTCTCGACGACGTCGAGCAGCACCTCCGGGTCGGCCGGGCTCCTGCCTTCGCCGTGGTAGGACTTGAGCAAGGCCATCTTCAGGTCGCGCTGGCCCGGCCCGCCCTGCTCGCCGGCCCAGGCCAGGAGGCGATGGGCATCGAAGGTGTTCCAGACCCGGCCGCGCCCTTCCTTGCGGAAGGTGAAGCCGACGTCCGCGCCGCGCTGGGTGATGCCTTCGCGCGCCTTGGCCTGTTGCTCCGGCGTCGAGCGGTACTTCTGGGTCAGGTGCTCGGAAAGGTCCTGCCCTTCCGGCCCCATCTGCGGATTCAGCTCGAAGGGCTGGAAGCGGATCTCCACCGGGACCTCATCGCCCAGGTTCTCGAGCGCGCGTTCCAGCGAAGCCAGGCCGACGGCGCACCAGGGACAGGCCACGTCGGAAACGAAATCGATTTGGAGAGGGGTGGTCATGGCGGCATTTTCCCGTTTCCGCCATGACCCCGCTGGTCATGAGCCCACCGAACCCGTTACCGGCAGCACGATGCCGGTGATGTAGCTCGAACACGACGGCGCGGCCAGGAACACGTAGGCCGGCGACAGCTCCTCCGGCTGGGCCGGGCGCTTGAAGTCGGTGTGCTTGCCGAACTCGGTGATCTCCTCGGCGCTCCGGTCGGCCGGGTTGAGCGGCGTCCACACCGGGCCGGGCGCCACCGCGTTCACGCGTATGCCCTTTTCCAGCAGGCTGGAAGCCAGCGACATGGTGAAGGCGTGGATGGCGCCCTTGGTGGCGGAATAGTCCAGCAGCTCCTTGCTGCCCTCCAGGCCGGTCACCGAGCCCGTGTTGATGATGCAGGCGCCTTGCTTCAGGTGCGGCACCGCGGCCCGCGCCATGAAGAAGTAGCCGTAGATGTTGGTCTCCACCGTCTCCTTCAGGCGCTCGTCGGTGACGTCCTCGATCTTGTGCGCATGCAGCTGGAAGGCGGCGTTGTTGACCAGGATGTCGAGCCGGTCGAAGGCCTTCACCGTTTTCTCCACCGCCTGCTGGCAGAACTTCGAGTCCTTGACGTCGCCCGGGATCTGGATGCTCTGGCGGCCTTCCTTCTCGACCCAGCCCTTGGTTTCCTGCGCATCGTCGTGCGAGCTGAGGTAGACGATGGCGACATCGGCGCCCTCGCGCGCGAACAGCACCGCCACGGCCCGGCCGATGCCGGAATCGCCGCCGGTGATCAGCGCCACCATGCCCTTCAACTTGCCGCTGCCCCGGTAGTCCGGCGCCAGGAAGCGCGGCTTCAGCTCCATGTCCTTTTCCTGCCCG
>JAQGMU010000302.1 GCA_028292195.1 Ramlibacter sp.
AGATTCTCGAATTGAAGAACACCATCAACACGATGGTGGATCAGCTCCGAAGCTTCGCCTCCGAAGTGACCCGGGTGGCCCGCGAAGTGGGTACCGAAGGCAAGCTGGGCGGCCAGGCCGACGTGCAAGGCGTCGCCGGCACCTGGAAGGACCTGACCGACAACGTGAACTTCATGGCCGGCAACCTGACATCCCAGGTGCGGAACATCGCCGACGTGACCAAGGCGGTGGCCGCCGGTGACCTGTCCAAGAAGATCACGGTGGACGTGAAGGGTGAGATTCTCGAACTGAAAAATACCATCAACACGATGGTGGACCAGCTGCGAAGCTTCGCCTCCGAAGTGACGCGGGTGGCGCGGGAAGTGGGCACCGAAGGCAAGCTGGGCGGCCAGGCTGACGTGCAGGGCGTGGCCGGCACCTGGAAGGACTTGACCGACTCGGTGAACTCCATGGCCGGCAACCTGACCGCGCAGGTGCGGAACATCGCGGAAGTGACGACGGCCGTGGCGGCCGGTGACCTGTCCAAGAAGATCACGGTGGACGTGAAGGGCGAAATCCTGGAGCTGAAGAACACCATCAACACGATGGTGGACCAGCTGCGAAGCTTCGCCTCCGAAGTGACCCGGGTGGCGCGCGAAGTGGGTACCGAAGGGAAACTGGGCGGCCAGGCCTACGTGCAGGGCGTCGCCGGCACCTGGAAGGACCTGACCGACAACGTGAACTTCATGGCCGGCAACCTGACTTCGCAGGTGCGGAACATCGCCGACGTGACCAAGGCCGTGGCCGCCGGCGACCTGTCCAAGAAGATCACCGTGGACGTGAAGGGCGAGATTCTCGAACTGAAAAACACCATCAACACGATGGTGGACCAGCTTTCCTCGTTCGCCTCGGAAGTGACCCGGGTGGCGCGCGAGGTGGGCACCGAAGGAAAACTGGGCGGCCAGGCCTACGTGCAGGGCGTGGCCGGCACCTGGAAGGACCTGACCGACAACGTGAACTTCATGGCCGGCAACCTGACTTCGCAGGTGCGCGGCATCGCCAAGGTGGTGACCGCGGTGGCCAACGGCGACCTGGAGCAGAAGCTGACCGTGGAGGCCAAGGGCGAGATCGCCTCGCTGGCCGACACCATCAACTCCATGACCGACACGCTCGCGACCTTCGCCGACCAGGTGACGACCGTGGCGCGCGAGGTGGGCGTGGAAGGCAAGCTGGGCGGCCAGGCCAAGGTGCCGGGCGCGGCGGGGACCTGGAAGGGCCTGACGGAAAACGTGAACCAGCTGGCGGCCAACCTCACCACCCAGGTGCGCGCGATCGCCGAAGTGGCGACCGCGGTGACGCAGGGTGACTTGACGCGGTCCATCACGGTGGAAGCGCAGGGCGAAGTGGCCGCGCTGAAGGACACCATCAACGAGATGATCCGCAACCTGCGCGATACGACGCAGGTGAACACCGAGCAGGACTGGCTGAAGACCAACCTGGCCAAGTTCTCCCGGATGCTGCAGGGCCAGCGCGACTTGGTCGCGGTGGGCCACCTGATCCTGTCCGAACTGGCGCCGGTGGTGGGCGCCCAGCAGGCCGAGTTCTACGTGCTGCGCTACACCCAGGAACAGCCCAAGCTGCGCCTGATGGCGTCGTACGCCTCGGACGGCCATGGCGCCTATGGCAAGGAGGTCGACCTCGGCCAGGGCCTGGTCGGGCAGGCCGCCTTCGACAAGAAGAAGATCATGCTGACGTCGAACTTCCCGGAGACCCTGCGCATCGCGTCGGGCCTGACGGAAGTGGCGCCGCTGAACGTGCTCGTGCTGCCTATCATCTTCGAAGGCCAGGTCCGCGGCGTGATCGAACTGGCGAGCGTCGAACGCTTCAACCCGACCCACCAGGCCTTCCTGGACCAGCTGACGGAATCGATCGGCATCGTGATCAACACGATCGAAGCCAACATGCGGACGGAAGACCTGCTGGCGCAGTCCCAGTCGCTGGCCCATGATCTCCAGAGCCGACAGGAAGAACTGCAGCAGACCAACGAGGAACTGCAGGAAAAGGCCAGGCTGCTCGCCCACCAGAACCAGGAGGTGGAGCGCAAGAACGCGGAAGTGGAACAGGCCCGGCAGGCGCTGGAGGAAAAGGCCAAGCAGCTGGCCCTGACCTCCAAGTACAAGTCCGAGTTCCTGGCCAACATGTCGCACGAGTTGCGGACGCCGCTGAACTCGCTGCTGATCCTGTCGGACCAGCTGTGCAAGAACCCGGAAGGCAACCTGACGCCCAAGCAGGTGGAGTTCGCCAAGACGATCCACTCGTCCGGAAACGACCTGCTGATGCTGATCAACGACATCCTGGACCTGTCCAAGATCGAGTCCGGCACGGTGGTCGTGGACGTCAACGACCTGCGCCTGTCCGACCTGCAGCTCTATGTGGAGCGCACCTTCCGCCACGTGGCCGAGGCCAAGAACGTGGACTTCACCGTCCGCACCGGCCTCAACCTGCCGGCCTCGATGGTCACGGATGCCAAGCGCCTGCAGCAGATCCTGAAGAACCTGCTGTCCAACGCCTTCAAGTTCACCCACCAGGGCCACGTGACCCTGACGGTGGAAGAGGTGTTCGCGGGCTGGAACACGGAGAACGACGACCTGAACCGGGCCCAGCAGGTGCTGGCCTTCTCGGTGTCGGACACCGGCATCGGCATCTCGCCCGACAAGCAGCAGATCATCTTCGAGGCCTTCCAGCAGGCCGACGGCTCCACCAGCCGCAAGTACGGCGGCACCGGCCTCGGCCTGGCCATCTCGCGTGAACTGTCCAAGCTGCTGGGCGGCGAGATCCGCCTGATCTCGGCGCCGGGGCAGGGTTCGACCTTCACGCTGTACCTGCCGCTGGTCTACATGGCCACCCGCACGGCGCGCCGCGTCACCACCGATTACCGCACCGAGCAGCAGGCGGTGGTGCCGGTGCCCAAGCGCCTGCCGCCGCCGCAACAGCAATCGGCCGCCAACGACAACGTGGACATCGCCGTGGGTGGCGGGCCGGAACCCGAGGACCTGCTGGCCGCCGACAACTTGGCCAACGACGACCGCGACAACATCCAGCAGGGCGACCTGGTGCTGCTGATCGTGGAGAACGACCTGGCCTTCGCCCGCTTCCTGCTGGACGCGGCGCGCAGCAAGGGCTTCAAGGGCCTGGTGACCACCGTGGGCGCCGGCGCGCTGACCTTGGCCAGCCAGCACAAGCCGTCGGCGGTGACGCTGGACATGCACCTGCCCGACATGGCCGGCTGGCGCGTGCTGGACCGCGTCAAGCACGACCTGTCGCTGCGCCACGTGCCGGTCTGCGTGATCTCCACCGACGACTCCAAGGACCGCGCCTTCAAGTCCGGCGCGCTGGCCTTCCTGGAAAAGCCGATCCGCTCCAAGGAAGTGCTGGACGGCATGCTGGAGAAGTTGCACAACTACGTGTCGCGCAACGAGAAGAGCCTGCTGGTCGCGCTGGACGACCGCGAGGTGCGCAACGACCTGCTGGCCCAGATCGAGGGCGAGCAGATCGACGTGACGGTGGTGGCCAGCGCCCAGCAGCTGCTGCAGGCGCTGGACGAGGGCCGCTTCGACGCGGTGGTGCTGGAAGACGGCTTCGGTGGCGCGGACCCGCGCGACTTCCGCCGGGCGATCAGCGCCCAGGCCAGCATCGGCCCGATGCCGCTCATCCTCTACCGCGGCCTCGCCAGCCCGCAGCACGCCTGGCATTCGGACGACGGGGTCACGGTGCACGAGGTGGAGGGCGCGCCCAAGCTGTTCGACGCCGCCCTGATCGCGCTGCACCGCAGCCTGGCCCGGCTGCCCGAGGTGAAGCGCAGCGTCATCGACAACGTCTACGAATCCGCCAAGCCGCTGGCCGGCAAGCGGGTGCTGATCGTCGACGATGACATGCGCAACATCTTTGCGCTGGCAACCGTGCTCGAAGAGCACGGAATGGACATCGTCTGGGCCGACAATGGCCGCGAGGCGATCAACCGCGTGGCCAACGACCCGGGCATCCAGGTGGTGCTGATGGACATCATGATGCCGGAGATGGACGGCATGGCCACCATGAAGGAGATCCGCAAGCTCCCGCAGGGCCGGAACCTGCCTATGATTGCCGTGACCGCGAAGGCGATGAAGGGCGATCGCGAGAAGTGCATCGAGGCAGGGGCCTGGGACTACCTGGCCAAGCCGGTGAATACGCCGGACCTGCTGGCGGTGCTGCGGGCTTGGCTGCAGCAGTGAAACAAGAAAGCCTTGGGGACAGACCAGGCGAAGCGTGCTCTGTCCCCAACTGATTAGAAGGACTTTGTGGCAAGCGTTGTGCCCCCAGCCGAGGCTCCGGAAAAGGTCAACATCCTGGTGGTGGACGACCTGCCGGAGAAGCACGTCGTCTTCACCACCATCCTGGAGGAGCTCGGCCAGAACATCGTCAGCGCCCGGTCCGGGCAGGAGGCCCTGAAGTTCATCCTGGAGATGGAGTTCGCGGTCATCCTGCTGGACGTCAACATGCCCGACATCGACGGGCTGGAGACGGCCAGCCTGATCCGGCAGTACAAGAAGTCGGCCCAGACCCCCATCGTCTTCATCACCGCCTACGTCGACGAACTGCAGGCCCGCCGCGGCTATGCGCTGGGTGCCGTCGACTACATCCCGTCGCCGGTGGTGCCGGAGGTGCTGCGCTCCAAGGTGCGCGTCTTCGTCGAGCTGTTCCGCATGAACCGCCAGTTGCAGCGGCAGGCGGCGCAGCGGGAGGAACTGGCCCGCTCGGAAGCAGCGCGGACCGCGGCGGAGGACGCAACGCAGCGCGCGGACTACCTGTCCCAGGCGAGCCAGGTCCTGTCGCGCTCCCTGAACCTCGACGACACCATCGCCGCCATCCTGGACCAATGCGTGCCGGTGCTGGCCGAACGCGCCATCCTCGGCATGCCCGACAAGGACGGCGGCGTGCGGCGGCTGGAAATGCACCCGGCGCCCAAGGCCGACGACCACGAGATGTTCACGCCGCAGCTGCGCGAGGCGGCCGACCAGGTCATTCGCGACAAGCAATTCCGCCTGTGGCGCCACGAAGGCCGGGCGGCGGCGATCTGCCCGCTGCTGGCCGGCGACGAGATCCGCGGCGCCCTGGCGCTGCTGGGCGACGAGGCATTCTTCGACTCGACCCGGATCGCGCTGATCCGCGAATTCGCCAGCCGCGCCTCCATCGCGATCGAGAACGCGCGCCTGTATTCGGCCGTGCAGGACGCCGACCGGCGCAAGAACGAATTCCTGGCCATGCTGGCCCACGAACTGCGCAATCCCCTGGCGCCGATCCGCAACGCCGTCCATATCCTGTCTGCGGCCGAAAAGCTGCCGCCGAAACTGGCCTGGGCCCGCGACGTCATCGGGCGCCAGGCCGACCACATGGCGCGTCTGATCGACGACCTGCTGGACGTATCGCGCATCGTGCAGGGCAAGGTCACGGTCAAGCCCGAGAAGCTGAGCCTGGCGACGTTGATCGAGCACTCCGTGGAAGCCAGCTCGCCGCGGCTGGGCGCCCGCGAGCAGGTGCTGGACGTGGTGCTGCCCAGGGAAGACATCGAGCTCGAAGGCGACCAGGTGCGCCTGTCGCAGGTGCTGTCGAACCTGATCAACAACGCCTGCAAGTTCTCGCCCGAGCGCAGCCGCATCCGGCTGGAGGCGCAGTTCGCCGACGGCGAACTGCAGGTCTCGGTCAAGGACGAAGGCGCCGGCATCGCGCCGGAGTTCCTGCCCCACATGTTCGACCTGTTCGCGCAGGCCGACCAGTCGCTGGATCGCTCCCAGGGCGGCCTGGGCATCGGCCTGACACTGGTGAAGCACCTGATCGAACTGCACGGCGGGCGCGTATTCGCCGCCAGCGAGGGCCTGGGCAAGGGCGCCCAGGTCACCGTCTGCCTGCCCGCGCGCCTGGGCGGGGAGGGCACGCAGGCAGCGCCGGCGGCGCCGGTGCGGATCGCGCCGCCGAAGCACGGGGCCTCGCGCATCCTGGTGGTCGACGACCTGGCCGCCTCGGCCGAGACCCTGATGACCCTGCTGGAGATGGAGGGCTTCGAGGTCCGGATCGCGCACGAGGGCCAGGCCGCGCTCGCCGTGGCGCGCGAGTTCCGGCCCGACGTGGTGCTGCTGGACATCGGCCTGCCGGGCATGAACGGTTTCGAGGTGGCGCATGGCCTGCGCAGCCAGCCCGAGTCGCGCGACGCGCTGCTGATCGCACTGACCGGCTACGGCGAGGCCGAAAGCCGCACGCGCTCGGCCCAGGCCGGCTTCGACTTCCACATGGTCAAGCCGGCCGACGTGACCCTGCTGCTGGCCATGCTGGCCGACCCGGCCGAGGCACGCAAGACGGCCGTCGCGGTCTAGTCCTTCACTTGCATGCCATTTCGAGCGGTCTCGTGCGCTAGCGGATGCCTCGTCACAGCAAGGTGGCCAGTCCAAGCGCAGTGCATGAATCGCCGCTGCTACAATGGCGGGCTTGCTGGAGAGGTGGATGAGCGGTTTAAGTCGCACGCCTGGAAAGCGTGTGAGGGGTAATGCCCTCCGCGGGTTCGAATCCCGCCCTCTCCGCCAGTGTCAAGGGCACTGTAAAAAACCTTGAAAATCAAAGAGTTAGCGATGGACAGTTGAGGGGGTTTCCCCCACGCCTTTCCCCACGCTGTCCAAGCCCCGCAGGTGCAAACCTCCGGGGCTTTTTCCTTTCCGCTCCCAAGGTTCGGCAGCTGGCCTTGCAGAGACATGCCCGCCCTGGCTCATGCCAGGCGCTCGCCACCCTCATTGCGTACTCACAGTCAAAAAGTTCTTGCAACCAGTACGGCTTTGCGTTGTAATCCGCCTCGGCAGTGCGTAACCGCACTGACGCTCTCACAAGAGCAAAGAAGTCCCGGAAAAAGCAGAGAAAGCTCAGCGATTGGACCCCGGAGGGTCGCCCCCGTTGGAGTTGAACGGAGGCCTGTAACGCAGACAGGGCGTCGAAAGATGTCCCTCAGTCCCGGACCGAGATTCGCGGCTCATGTCGCGGTCAAGGGCCAAGTGGCTGACGGCATTGAAGGTGTCCCTCAGTCCAGAACCGAGATTCGCGATTTGTGTCGCGGTCGAGGGGCAAGGCTGACGAAGCGCGGCAACTGGTGGGCTGGTGTCGAGTTGGCTCCCTTACGGCGCTGCTTTGAACGGGGCAAGCAAGGCAATCCCGCCTTGTAAGGAGAGTGCGTATGCAATCTTGTGAGAACAGCATCGCCGCCCTGAGAAGGGCACGCGATTGCTTCAGTGGCCAACTCGACAGTGGTGCTTTAGCTGAGTTGGACGAGGCAATCAAGAACCTGGAAATGGCTCTTGACCGTCGTCACAACGCAGAGGAAGTTGAAAGACTGAAACTGCGAACGCTCCAGGCACTCGCGGCGCTCGTCAGCATTGCGACGAATGTCCGCGACTGGCTAGGGTGAGAGTGCTAAGGGGCCCCAGCCCATTCTTTGAAATGAACATCGGAAGTGCCATTCAGCTTGCGCGATCCACCCGCAAGCTCTCCCAAGCAGACCTCGCGAAGCGGGCGGGGATCTCAGTTTCGTATCTCTCACTCCTCGAACGCGACAAACGCGATCCGCCGGTCTCCACAGTGACCAAGATTGCTGACGCTCTTGGCATCCCTGTGGAACTCCTGTTCTTCTTGGCCGCGGAGAGAACTGGCACGGTGAAGGGCATTAGCAAAGAGCTCGCGGGACAACTCGCATACGCTGCACTGGAACTGCTCAATGAGCCTGAATCTGCGCAGGGCAAGCTACTCTAAACAGCCAATCCGTTCAATACGGAGCCTTGCGGCCGCATTACGCTTCGACGAGGCCACACTTGTCTCACTGGCGGACCAGGCTGACTCCCTGTACCGGCCAGTACTGATAAGGGGCTCTTCCCGGCAGGTCTTCGATGCGAAGCCACAGCTCAAATCTGT
>JAQGMU010000685.1 GCA_028292195.1 Ramlibacter sp.
ACTGGGTCGAAGCCAAAATTGACAAGGTACTTGTCATTGAATTCGCCGGAGCGAACGATTCGGCTCGCATCGGACGAGATCTTCTGGATGATTTCGGCCGGTGTGCCGGCAGGGGCCACGAGGCCAAAGTAGACGGATGCGTCAAAGCCGGGAAAGCCGGATTCTGCGAACGTCGGTATGTTGGGGCCAATGCGAGAGCGCGAACTCCCCGCCACGCCAAAGGCCTTCAATTTTCCGCTGTTGACGTAGGGCATCACCCCGCCGGCGATTGCGACCATCACATCGACTCGTGACGCCATTACATCCTGCAGCGCGGGTGGCGTTCCGTTGTAGGCCACGTGTTCGATCTTGACGCCGTACATCGTGTTGAACCACGACATCGCCAGGTGAATGACACTGCCTATGCCGGTCGAAGCGTAGGTCGACCCACCAGGATTGGTCTTGAAATAGGTCATGAGCTCGGCCAGATTGCTGGCCGGAAGATCGGGCCGACCGACCATCATCAGATTGGCGGAAACCAGGCGACTGATCGGAGCAAAGTCTTTCTGCGGGTTGTAGGGAATCTTGGAGCGCAACTCCGGGTTGAGCGAGAACGTCGCTTCCGACGCCATCAGCAATGTGTAGCCATCCCCAGGCGCCTTCGCGACAGCCTCCGCGGCGATCATCTCGTTGGCACCCGGGCGGTTCTCGACGACGATCGGTTGGCCCCAGGCTTCGGTCAGCCTGGGGGCCATGGCGCGGACCAGGACGTCGGCAGGCCCGCCGGCGCTGTACGGTACGACGATCTTCACGGGTTTGGTCGGCCACGCCTGCGCCCACGCGCTTGAGGCTGTGACGCTGACGACCAGGGAAACCGCAAGGGAATAGAGGGCTTTTCTCATGATGGACGTCCTGGCGTGAGATTCAGACTTTGGCAAAAACAGCGGCATCGACTGCGGTTGCGCCATGTTTTCCGACGGTGACCGGATTGAGTTCGATCTGCGCGATGTGGTCGCAATGTTCGACAGCGGCAGAGGCCAGGCGGCCGAGGAAGGCGACTGCGGCGTCGAAGCCCGACGCGCCGCGCAAGCCGCTCTTCAACGCGCCGCCTATCGTGGTTCCAGCCAATGCCCGCGACAACTCGTCCAGCGTGGCGGGCAGACTGACGAAGCGCACGTCATTGAGCAGTTCGACCCATTGCCCGCCCGAGCCCACCATCAACGTCACCCCGAGGTGCGCGTGGATGAAGGTGCCAGCGACAATCTCCTGACCTGGCGTGAAGCGCATGACGATGACACGGTCGCCCGGCAGCGCCGCGATTTGCCCCGCAGCGGCAGTCACGTCGGCCTCGGTGCGCAGATTGAGAATCACACCGCCGGCGTCGGAAATGTGCGTTTCCTTGCTGTCCGCCTTGATGACGTTGGGAAAGCCGATTTCGCGGGCGACACGCAGAACGTCGTCGCGATGGCAGGTCTGGTACGGAGGTACTGGCACGTCGCGGCTGCGTAGCCAATCCATCGACTCTCCTTCGGTCAGCGGCTTCATGTCCGTGGCGGCCGCGGCCGGGGCAGTTTGAAGAGTCGGGCGACCGGTGCCGGCGCGGCGCAGACGCTGCAGGCAAGCAGTCAGCAGGCTTGAAGAATGAAACACAGGAATCCCGGCATCGCGCAAGATCTCGCGCGATTTCTCTTCGTACGAGCCGCCGTTCCACAACACGATCAAGTCACAGCGGGCCGATCGTTTGACCTCGGCAAACAGCGAACAAACCTCCGTTTAGTCAGCGACGGTGGTGATGATCGGCACCACCGTTTTCACGGCCGGGTCCGTGAGCAATACATCGATGACCCGTGAATGCAGCGACGGGTCTTCATAACCCAGCGCGGTGATGTCGATTGGGTTGTGGACCGAAATGTAATCGGGCAGTTCGCGTGAAAGGCGTGCTTCGGTGGCGTCAGCCAGCGCCGCAAAAGAGAGCCCGTGTGCGTCGACCTGGTCCGCAAACAAAGTGATGTTGCCGCCCGAAATACAGATCGACGCAATCCCGTCAGCATTCCGGGCACCCATCCCGTGGCGAAGAAGTTCGCAAAGCCCCAGCGCCTCGTCGACGTCATCGGCGCAGACGATGCCGTGCTGCTCCGCGATGTCGCGCACCAGGCGGTAGTCGCCGGCCAGGGATCCGGTATGCGACAGCGCCATGCGAGTCCCGGTCTGACCTCGACCGAGCTTGAGCAACACCACTGGCTTCTTGAGGCCAAAGCGCCGGACCGCAGCGATCACTTCCGATGCTGCACGCTCGCCCTCGGTCACGGCGAGAATGACCCGTGTCGTTTCGTCCTGGTTCATGTACTCCAGCAGGTCCGTAAAGGACACACCCGCAGAGTTGCCGGTGTTGACAACATGGCTAAAGCCCATGCCGTTACGTTGCGCGAAGTAGCCGATCGTGGCGAATGCGAGGCCACCACTTTGCGATAGCAAGGCCACGTCGCCTGGCACCGACGAGCGGCGCAGCACGTCCGACGGCGCGGCCATCACGCGGTCGACCAGATTGGAGAAGCCCATGCAGTTGGGCCCGATGAAGACCATGTCACCGGCCAGCTCCTTTAGCGTGCGCTGAGCGTCCTGGCCCGATTCGCTGACCTCGGCGTATCCAGAGGTGTAGATGCTGGCGCCTCCGACGCCCTTGGCGCGACATTCATCCAGGACCTGCGGAACGCGCTCCTTGCCGATGACGATGACACAGTGGTCCACCGGGCCGGGAATACTCTGAACCGATGGGAAACACGGCAAGCCGGCGACTTCCTGGTAGCGCGGGTTCACTGGATAGATGCGGCCGCGGTAGCCGCCGACCAGCAGCGCGGGAATCAGCTGGCCGGCCAGCTTGTTGGCGGCCTGCGAAGCACCGACCACCGCGATGGTTTGCGGGGCCAGCAGTCGTTTGATGCTATCGATAGAGTTCATACAGTCCCATGCGTGAGTTGGCTACGACGAAAATAGGGAATGCGGTCCTTGTCCGCAGGCACGAAGACGACCTCGACGTGCTCCCCGATGCGAACCTCACCCCTGTCATCCCCCACGAGGCGACTCAACATGCGGGGGCCTTCGGCCAGGTCGACAAGAATCGGTGTGTAGGGCAGCTGTTGCTCCCACTCCGGGCCGTAGAACGACACATGGACATGGGTGAACGAGTGGACCGTCCCCTTGCCCGAGGCTTCGTGCCAGCCCAGTTTCTGGCTGCCGCAATGAGGGCATGCGTTGCGCGGGTAGTAAAAGAGGCGCTGGCAATCCATGCAGCGCGGCAGCATCAGGCGACCGTCGCGACAGCTGTCCCAGAAAAATTCGCTGTCGACGGTTCGGGTTGGCGCAATGGCCTTGATTGATGTCATGTTCATGCTCCTTCGAGAACCATTGCGCCGCAGGTGGTAAACGAGCCGCCGTTGCCGCTGACCACCGCGAGACGGGCCCCGGGAACCTGCCTTCGACCGGCCTGTCCGCGCAACTGCCGTACTGCCTCGACCAGATGCAGCATCCCTCCGATGTGGGCCTGCGACAGCAAGCCGCCGTGGGTATTGATGGGACAGCGCCCACCGAGCGAGCCGGCGCCTGAACGCATATAGGCGCCGCCTTCCCCGGGGCGGCAAAATCCCATGGCTTCGAGTGTCACGAGCACCGAGACCGTGAACGCGTCGTGCAGCAGCGCAACGTCGATGTCTCCGGGCCCGACACCGGCCGCTTCAAAGGCGTCGATGGCAGCCTCCCGCATCCCGAGCGCCTTGATGTCGGGTTGTTGTGCGATGCTGTTGTGTGTCATGCGCATCGCCATGGAGCGCATGCGAACTGCCTTGGCACCCAGCCGGCGCGCCCGCGCTCTCGAGGTCAGCACCAGGGCGCCGCCGCCGTCGGCGACGAGCGAGCAGTCCAGCAGGCGCAAGGGCGACGAGATCATGCGACTGGCAGCATGGTCGTCCAGCGTGATGGGTTTTTTCATCATCGCGTTGTCGTTGAGCAGCGCATGCGCACGCGTACTGACAGCCACCGCGCCGAGGTCCGCCACGCTGGCGCCGTAGTCATGCATGTAACGCTGCGCCACCAGCGCGTACGGGAGAACCATCCCTTGCACGCCGAAGGGTTCCTCCCACTCCTCACCGCCAAGCAATGTCTTCAGCATCATGCCGTGCACGCCTTTCGGGCGACCGGTCAAGGTGTTTTCGCCATAGACGACGACGGCAGTTTCGCAATGGCCGGAGGAGATCGCCCATACGGCCTGCTGCAGCATGGTCATTCCCGATACCGTGCCGCCTACATCCACCGTTGACAGGAACGATGCCCGTACGCCGAGGTACTCGGCCAGCGTGGTCGAGAACATGCTGTTGGGGATCGCGTAGGGATCCAGGTTGATCAGGCCGTCGACGTCGCGCACGGACAGGGCGGCATCGCGCAGCGCCTCCTGGACGGCCTGCGCCTGGATCTGTACCGATCCCCATCCAGGGAGCTTACCGACCGGTGTTTCACCGATCCCGATGATGACCACGTCATCGCTGATGGAAGGCATTTCAGAACTCCTTTGCAAAACAAAAGTGTAGGACAATTATGTATGCTTTTCAATATCCATCCGTCAGGGTTAACGAGCGCATCAACAGCCCCATGAAGATCCCCGACAAGCAGGCTGACCCTGCCCGTAGCACGCACGAATATGTCGCCCGATATGGGTGAAGCCGCTCCAATCAGACGGCCATCGTTCGTCGTTTTTCGAATCCGGAGATGGTGGAGTTGTTGAGATTCGCGTCGAGATGGAAGCGCTTGCCGCGCGCCGCTAGGCCGAACGCATCGGATGCCCGGCACGCAACTGCGCGACGACCTACGGCGCCGCCGCGCGATCTGGCACGGCCTGACGCAGCCGACGAAACGGCTCTTCTTGATAGTGAGGTCGCTGTGGACCGCTTGCGCGAGCCAGAGGGGCGGCGCAGAGGGGCGGCTAGCGCTTCATCCAGCCCAGGCCCGCCGACGTGCCGCCCGGCTGCGCGCCGCGGCTCGGGCCGTATTCGCAGCCGACCCAGCCGTCCCAGCCGCATTGCGCGCTGACCTCGTCGATCACGTCGAACAGGAACGGGTAATTCATCTCGCCGAGGTCGGGCTCGTGCCGCTGCGGCGCGCCCGCGATCTGGAAGTGGCCGACGCGCCCCGTGGGAAGATACTGGCGGATCTTCATCGCCACATCGCCTTCGACGATCTGGCAATGGTACAGATCCATCTGCACCTTGACGTTGTCCGCGCTGATCGCCGCGACGAGTGCGTGCGCGTGCTCCTGCCGGTTGAGGAAGAAGCCCGGGATGTCGCGCGTGTTGACCGGTTCCATCAGCACGTCGACGCCCTGCTTCGCGGCCTCGGCCGCGGCCCAGCGCAGATTTGCGATGTAGGTCGGCTGCACGCCCGCGCGCTCGACGCCCGGGGGCACCAGGCCGGCCATCACGTGGATGCGCGGGCAGGCCAGCGCCTGCGCATACCTCAGCGCGAGCTCGACGCCCTCGCGGAAATCGCGCTCACGCCCCGGCAGGCAGGCCAGGCCCCGCTCGCCGCGGTCCAAGTCGCCCGGCGCGGCGTTGAACAGCACCTGCTGCAGGCCGTTGCCCTTCAGTCGGGCCGCCAGTTCGTTCGCGTCGTACGCAGCGGGCGAGGCACACTCCACCGCGCGAAAGCCGTCGCGCGCCGCGGCCTCGAAGCGGTCCAGGAAGTCGAGCTCCAGGTAGAGCCTCGACAGGTTGGCGGCAAAACGCGGCATGGCTCAGGCCTTCACGGA
>JAQGMU010000376.1 GCA_028292195.1 Ramlibacter sp.
AGCCAGGGCCGGATGATGATCATGCTCAAGCCCTTCGGCCAGCGGCCCATCGCCGATGCGGTGGTCGCCCGGCTGAAGAAGAAGGCAAACGCGCTGCCCGGGGTCAAGGTCTCGATGCAGGTCATGCAGGACATCCAGGTCGGCGGCCGCAGCAGCAAGGCGCAGTACCAGTACACGCTGCAGGCCGCCGACACCGGCGAGCTGAACCACTGGAGCACGGTGCTGATGGGCAAGCTGAAAGGCGCGCCGCAACTGATGGACCTGACGACCGACCAGCAGCCGGCGGCCGCGCAGGCGACGCTGAAGATCGACCGCGACATGGCGTCGCGGCTGGGCGTGACCGCCCAGGCCATAGACGACGCCCTGTACGACGCGTTCGGACAGCGCCAGGTCGCGACCCTGTTCACGCAACTGGACCAGTACAGCATCATCCTGGAGATCGACCCGAAGTGGCAGCTGTCCACCGAGGCACTGGCCCATCTCTTCGTGCACTCGTCCCTGTCGACCGACCTCGTCCCCCTGAGCGTGGTCGCCACCATCCAGCACGGCACCGCGCCGGTGACGATCAACCACCAGGGGCTGTTTCCGGCGATCACGCTGTCGTTCAACCTCGCGCCCGGCTACGCGCTGGGCGACGCCGTGACGGCCATCCAGGGCGCCGCCCAGGCGGCGGGCATGCCCGACACCGTGGTCGGCAGCTTCCAGGGCACCGCGCAGGCCTTCCAGGATTCCCTGCGCACGCAACCCTGGCTGCTGCTGGCCGCCGTGCTGTCGGTCTACGTCGTGCTGGGCGTGCTCTACGAAAGCCCGGTGCATCCGATGACGATCATTTCCACGCTGCCTTCGGCGGGGGTCGGTGCCTTGATCGCGCTGATGGTCACCGGGCAAGGGCTCACCATCCTCGGCATGATCGGGATCATCCTGCTCATCGGGATCGTGAAGAAGAACGCCATCATGATGGTCGACTTCGCCCTGCAGGCGGAGCGGCTCGATGGCCTGGCGCCGCTGGACGCCATCCGGCGCGGCTGCGCGCTGCGGTTCCGCCCGATCATGATGACCACCATGGCCGCGCTGCTGGGCGCGTTGCCGCTCGCCCTGGGCCATGGCGCCGGCGCGGAGCTGCGGCGGCCGCTCGGCATCGCCATCGTCGGCGGCCTGCTGCTCTCGCAACTGCTGACCCTGTACACGACACCTGTCGTCTACCTCTGGTTCGGGCGCCTGGCGGGGCGGCGCCCGCAGCCGTCGCCAGCTGATGCCGATGTAATGCCCGCGACAGCCTGACGTACGGCGGGGGCTTCTAACCTGAGCGTCCGGCAAGTGTCCGGAAGCGACCAAGGAGACAAGACGTGGCGATCAGCAATGGCATGCAGGCCGCTGGGCCGGCGGCGGGTGCGGCAACGGGCGTGCTGAAGAACAGGTGGGTCCAGCTCGCGATCGGCATCGCGTGCATGGGACTGGTTGCGAACCTGCAATACGCATGGACGCTCTTCGTGAACCCGATCGAGGCGAAGCACCACTGGGGCCTGTCCGCGATCCAGCTGGCGTTCTCGGTCTTCGTGGTCGTCGAGACCTGGCTGATCCCGGTGGAAGGATGGCTGGTCGACCGCTTCGGGCCGCGGCCGGTGATTGCCGCGGGCGGCGTGCTGGCGGCCGCCGGGTGGGTGCTGGACGCCCACGCCGGCAGCCTGGCGATGCTGTACCTGGCCGCGGCGATCGGCGGTGTGGGCACGGGGTGCGTCTACGGCACCTGCGTGAGCAACGCGCTGAAATGGTTTCCGGACCGGCGCGGCCTGGCCGCCGGCCTGGCGGCCGCCGGCTACGGGACCGGCGCCGCGCTCAGCGTCGTCCCGGTGGCGCAGATGATCCAGAGCTCGGGGTACGAGCGGACCTTCATGTCCTTCGGGCTGTTCCAGGGGGCCTGCATCTTCGTGCTCGCCCTGCTCATGGTCCCGCCACGGCCGCCGAGCGGCGCTGTAGCCAGCCCGCGCCACGTCACCAGCAAGGTCGACTACACCACTGCGCAGATGCTGCGCACGCCCGTGTTCTGGGTGATGTATGCGATCTTCGTCGCCGTGGCAGCCGGCGGGCTGATGGCAACCGCCCAGATCGGCCCGATCGCCAACGAATACGGCCTCGCCAAGATCCCGGTGTCCATGATGGGGCTGACCCTGCCGCTGTTGACGATGACCTTGTCGATCGACAACGTGTGCAACGGCTTCACGCGGCCCCTGTTCGGCTTCATCGCGGACCGGATCGGGCGCGAGATCGCCATGTTCGTGGCCTTCACCGGCGAGGCCCTGGCGCTCCTGGGGCTGATGGCCTTCGGCCACCACCCCCTGGCGTTCCTGGTTTCGTCGGCCCTCATCTTCCTGTTCTGGGGCGAGATCTTCTCGACCTTCCCGGCGCTGTGCGCCGACACTTTCGGGGCCGCGCATGCGGCCGCCAATTCCGGATCGCTCTACACGGCCAAGGGCACCGCCGCGCTGCTGGTGCCCATCGCCTCGCTGGCGTCCGCCGGTGGTCACTGGAACCGGATCTTCGTCGCCACGGCGGCCATCAGCTTCACCGCCGCCCTGGTGGCCCTGTTCGTGCTCGCCCCGCTGCGCAGGCGGACCATAGCCCGCGCCAACGCGGAGCGCCGCCCGGCTTGACGGACTCCAGGGCGGCGCCGGCTAGGTGCGTCCTGCAGGCCCGTCGAGTGAGCGAGGCCTCGCAGGGAGGACCTGCCGCTGAATCCTCCCTAGCGCGCCTGCACCACCTTCGCCTGCGCATACCCCGCATAAGGCCTGCCGCCCTGCCGCTCCAGGGCGGCAGCCACGTCCGCTACCACCCCCTCCAGCGCCACGCCACGCTGGGCCAGGAGCGCGCTGCGCGGGGTGCCATGGATCTGCCCGCTGGCGAGGACCCGCGGGTCGACTCCGGCGATCGCCAGGCGGCGGGTTGCGATGTCCACGCTGGTGAAGCCCGCTGCCGCGAGCAAAGTCTTCAACAAGCCGGGATCGCTCATCTCGTACGGCGTGCGGAACTTCATCTGCGGGTCGCCGGGAAACAGGGCCTCGAGGACCTGCGCGTTCGCCAGCGCATGCGGGTTGTCCTCGATGCGGTCCCAGACGGTGAAGGCCAGCAGGCCGCCCGGGGCCAGCACCCGGCGCGCCTCGCGCAGGGCGGCCTGCCGGTCGGCGGCGAACATGAAGCCGAAGGCGCAGGCGACCGTGCCGAAGCTGCCGTCTTCGAAGGGAAGCTGCTGCGCGTTCGCGACTTGCCAGGTGATCCCCGTGCGGCCGGCCGAGCGGGCCTGGGCGTACTGCAGCATGGCGGGGCTGAGATCGGTGGCGACCAGTTCCACGGCGGCCGGCAGCCATTCGCGCAGCAGGCGGGTCAAGGCGCCCGTGCCGCACGCGATCTCCAGCACCGGGCCGCCCAGGTCCGCGGGCAGGCCGGCCAGCAGTTCGCGCGCGAAGGGGTCGAACTGTACCGGCACGAGCTGCTCGTCATAGTAGTCCGGGCCGGTGAAGGAAGCCGAAGTCGCGATCATGCCGCTCTCCTGTTGCCGCTGCATTGTGATGCCCCTTGCAACCTGCGTCCGTCCTTGGCAGGATTGCCGGCTTTCCTGGGGAGCCTCACTTGAAGTTGCACCATCGTCTGGCGGCCCTCCTGGCCGCCCTTGTCCTGTCCGCCGCGGCCAACGCGCAGGCCCTGCGCAGCGGCGACGTCACCGTCGAGAAGGACGTCACCATCCGCTACGTCGAAGGCGGCGACCGCAACGCCGCCACCACCTTGCTGTTCGTTCCAGGCTGGTCCACGACCACGGCCATCTGGCGCGACCAGTTAGCCGCGTTCGCGCCCCAGGTTCGGGTGGTGGCCGTCGACCCGCGTTCGCAGGGCTTTTCCACCGTCACCACGCACGGCAACTCGCCGGAGCGGCGAGCGCGCGACCTGCGCGAGGTGATCCGCGCCCTGGGCCTCACCAAGGTGGTGCTGGTCGGCTGGTCGCAGGGTGTGCAGGATGTCGCGGCTTATGCGGCGGCGTTCGAAGGCGAGCAGGTCGCCGGCTACGTGCTGGTCGATGCGGCCGTGTCGGGCGGCCCGGAGGTGGCCACCGCCCACCCCGCGGACCTCAAGGTGCAGCTGGGCCGCATGGGCCTGTACACGCGCTATCCGCGCGAGTACCTGCGCGGCATGCTGGGCGCCATCATTGCCTCGGCCGAGGGCAAGGGCCGGGTGGACGAATTCGTCGAGCTTGGCTTGCGCACGCCGCCCGACATCGGCGTGGGCATGCTGTTGGTGGACTTCATGCTGATCGACCGCCGGCCCGCGCTGAAGAAGTTCAACCGGCCGACGCTCGTCATCGCGGCGACCGGCGCGGACGACCTGGAATCGCAGCGCGCCATGGCGCGCGAGATCGCGGGCGCGCAGTTCGAGCTGGTCCCGCAGGCAGGTCATGCGGTGTTCCTCGACCAGCCGGCGCAGTTCCATCGGCTGCTGGCCGACTTCATGAATCGCATTCGCGGCTAGTTGCGTTCGGCCAGCGCACTCGCCAGCAGCGCGCCCCCGGCACCTCCCACCAGCTGCGCGATGACGAAACCCGGCGCGCTGGCCGGGGCGATGCCGGCGAAGCTGTCGCTGAACATGCGTCCCAGCACCGCGGCGGGGTTGGCGAAGGACGTGCTCGCCGTGAACCAGTAAGCCGCACCGATGTAGCAGGCGACCAGTGCGCTGCCGCGCCCGGCAGGCGCGCGCAGGATCACGAGCAGCAGGCCGGCCGTCGCGACGGCTTCCGCCAGCCACTGCCCGGGACCGCTGCGCAGCTTGGCGCTGAACTGCAGCACGGTCAGGTCGAACATCAGGTGCGCGAGCCAGGCGCCGGCGACCGCACCGGCCAGCTGCGCCACGATGAATGCAGCCACCGCCATGCCGCGGCGCCGCGGCGCGAACAGGCCGCGGGCCGCGAGCACCAGCGTGACGACCGGATTGAAGTGCGCGCCGCTCACCGGCCCCAGCGTTTCGATCAGCACGAACAACGCGAACACCGTGGCCAGCGTGTTGGCCAGCAGCGCGATGGCGGCGTTGCCGCCGGCCAGCCGCTCGCCCATGATGCCGGAGCCGATCACCGCGCACAGCAGCATCGCGGTGCCGCTGAACTCCGCCAGCACCGCCCTGGCAAGCCCCTGCTTCATCGGGCCAGGCCGCGCGCCGCGTCCTCCAGCACCATGGCCTGCAGCCGCTCATCGGGCAGCGCCACCAGCAGGTCGAGCCGGCGCCGGATGGCATGCATCGTCCTGCGAAATGCCTGGATTTGTTCTGCTTCGCTGCCCTGCACCAGCGACGGGTCCGGATAGCCCCAGTGCGCCGTGGCCGGATGGCCCGGCCAGTAGGGGCAGGTTTCGCCGGCGGCGTTGTCGCAGACGGTGATCACCAGGTCCATCTGCGGCGCGCCGGGCGCGGCGAACACGTCCCAGCTCTTGCTGCGCAGGTCCCTGGTTGCGACATTGGCCTGGAGCAGCACCTTCAGCGCCAGCGGATGCGGCTGTTGATTTTCACGCGGGCTGCTGCCGGCGGAGAACGCGCGGAAGCGATTCCCGCCGATGTGGTTCAACACCGCTTCGGCCAGGATGCTGCGGGCGGAGTTGTGCGTGCAGAGAAACAGCACGTTGAGGGGAGCGTCACGCATGCGGCCGGCCCGGCGTCAGCAGCAGGCCTTGGCCGGGGCCGCGGGCTGCGCGGTCCTGGCGCAGCAGGCGCCCGCTTGCGCGCGCGGCTGGCTGAACACGGGAATGCTCTCCAGCGTTTGGAACTGCTCCCAGGCGACGCCCTGCGGGTCGGTCACCCAGTACTTGTCGCTGCGCGCGTAGCAGCAGCTGGTCTCGCCCTCGTCCTGCACCGTGAGGTCGGCCCGGGCGGCGTGGCCACGCAGTTCGGCGAGCTCCGCTTCGGTTTCGACCTGGATGCCCAGGTGGTCGACACCGGCCGCACCGCCGCGCGTCGAGATCGCGAAGTTCACCGGCGGGTCCTGCAGCATCCATTTCGCATAGTCGTCCTCGGTGCGGGCCGGCTGCTGGTTGAACATGGCCGAATAGAACGCGATGTTCTTCGCCAGGTCTTCGACGTGCACGTGGACATGGAAACGCTTCATGGTCTGCTCCAGTGGTTGGGAGTTTCAACAGGTCTTGCAGGCGGCCGCGGGCACGCCGCAGGCTTCGCCCTCGCAGCAGTGCTCGGTGAGGTAGTCGACCAGCGCGTTCATGGCGGCGAAGTTGGCGCGGTAGATCAGGTTGCGGCCATCGCGCTGCTGCGAGATGAGCTCGGCGTTCGCCAGTTCCTTCAGGTGGAAGGACAGGGTCGCGGCCGGTACCGCCAGTGCTTCGCCGAGCTGGCCCGGCGTGCAACCCGTGGGGCCGGCCACCACCAGCGCGCGAAACACGCGCAGCCGCATGGCCTGGGCCAGTGCGGCGAGCGAGCGGATCGCCTGGGTTTCTTCCATATTTCGATAATAGTCGAAATATGGAACCGAGGCAAACGAGCCCTCAGCCGGGGGCGACGTGCGGGATGGCGCGCTGGCGGAACAGCTGCTGCCGCTCCGGCGCCAGGTGCAAGGTCAATTCAACCAGCGTCCCCATCTGCGCGGCCTGCGACAGGCCTGAAACGTGGAAGCCCGCGCGCAGCTTGGCGATCAGGACGGCGTTGTTCAACACGGAGTGCTGCGACCGCACCACCACCGCGCCACCCGCCCGCGCCAGGTCACAGGTCTCGGCCAGCAGCCGGCTGTAGATGCCGCGGCGGCGCTGCAAAGCGATCACGCCGCTGTTGGCCATGTAGAACACGCCGCCGCGCTCCATCCAGCCGCAGGTCCAGCCGACCAGCTGCTCGCCCTCGTAGGCGCCGAGCCGCCGCATGGGCGCGTAGGCGGGCGTTTCGACGGCGTTGGCGGCGCGCGCCGCGGACTCGGCCTGCAAGGCCGCGGCCAGCCGCTCCGACGGCTCCTCGATGTCGCGGAAGACTTCGCGCTGCAGCTGCGTGAACTCCGGCTCGGGGAAGCGGTCGACGGGACGGATGGTGATGGTGGATGCAGGCATGGGGTTCAGAAGTCCGCCTTCAGCTCAGCGACGTAGCTGCGTTGCGGATACGGATGGAAGTTCCAGTAGCGGTCGTTGTTGACATTGTCGATGCCGAAAGCCGCCGCCACCGTCTCGTTGACCTGCCAGCGGGCGCGCAGGTCGACCACGAAGAAGCGGCTCACACCCATGTAGGTGTTGCCGTTGACGTCGCTGTTGTCCAGCGTGCGGAACTGCTGCCCGCTGTAGCGCGCGCCGGCCGAGGTGCTCCACTGCGGCGTCCAGCGATAGCTTGCCAGCAGCGCCGCGCGCAGGCGCGGGATGTTGGGCTGGCGCTTGCCGATGGTGTCGCCCGGCACGCTGACGAAGCCGGCGTTCTCCCGGATCCCGGAGTCGGCCAACGTGACGCTGCCGGACAGATCCAGCCCCCGCATGAATACGTCGTTGCCGTTGTAGGCCAGCTCGAGGCCGCTGGTGACGATGCGGCCCACGTTCTGCACCCGGCTCACGTTGCGATTCGCCACGCTGTCGAACACGGTCTGCGTGTAGAGCGCGTCGCGCGTGCGCTCGCCGAACAGGGTCAGGCGCAGCAGCCCGTGGCCCAGGTCGCGCTCCGCGCTCAGTTCGCCGGTCCACGAGCGCTCGGGCCGCAAGTTCGGGTCGTTGATGAACTGGGCGTTGGCGGTGGAGCTGGCGCCATACAGCTCGCCCACGGTGGGAAAGCGCACGGCCCGCCCGACCGAAGCCTTGAGCACCGTGTCCGGCCGCCATTGCCACGACACCGCCGCCTTCGGCGAGAAGTGGCTCTCGCTGCGTTCGGGCCAGTCGGTGTTGACCGCCGGCGCCGCGCCGGGGATGCGGGTGAAGCCGCTGTACGCCTGCCAGTATTCGGCCCGGCCGCCCAGCACGGCTTTCCAGGACTGCGCGAAGCGCCAGGCGTCCTGCGCCCACAGGCTTTGCAGCCGCGTGCGGCCGCCGACGTCGCTGGCCAGCGGCCCGGCCGCGTCATTCAGGTAGTTGCCGGCGATGGTGCTGGTGCGGTAGGCGAGCACGTAGCTCTCCTGCTGCGCGCCGAAGTCGACGACGTGCGCGCCCCGCTCGCCCTGGGGGCGCCAGGTGCCACGCGCCGCCAGCGTGGTCCAGCCGGTGCCGCTGCCGTCGGCCAGCGTGCCGGCGCCACCGCTGGCAGCCGCCGGCAGCGTGTTGCTCACCGCGTTCTGGCGCTTGTCGTCGCGGGCGTAGTCGTAGTGGCTGGCCGCCAGCTCCCAGTCCCAGGTGCCGCGCGTGCGGCTCTTCACCGACAGGCCGTGCATGAAGTGCGTCAGGCGTTCATCGGTCAGCGGCAAATCGGCGCCGGTGAGCGCTGCGTAGTTGGCGCCGTTGATGGCGATAGGCCCGCTGGTGACCGGCGCGCCGGCCGCATTGCGCAGGTAGCTCTCCGGCCGGTTGGTAGCCGTGTTCTGCCAGGCGCCGAAGGTGTAGGCCGCCCGCACGGTGGGCGTGAGCTCGTAGGCGAGCTTGATCTTCGCGTGGTCCTGCACGCTGTGATAGCGGGTGGCGGCGCCCAGGTAGTAGATCGGCACGCTGGCCGGGTTGCGCGCGGGCACGGCGCCCGTCACCGGCACGCCGGGCGTGGCGGCGGTCGCGCTCACCACCCGGGTGGGAAAGGTGAGCGGCTGGCTCTCGCTGTCGGTGCGGTTGACGTTGAACCACCATGACCAGTCGCCCGCCTTGCTGCCCAGCGAGGCGCTGGCCTGCCAGGTCCGCAGCGTTTCGTCGCTGCCGTACAGGTCGAACGGCTGCAGCACGTAGCCGACCTTGGCGTGGCCTTCCAGCTGGGTCGGCATGCGCGTCACGTAGTCGACCACCGCGCCGACCGAGTTGCCGGGATAGGCCGCCGAGAACGGCCCGTACATCACGTCGACCCGATCGATCTCCTCCGGCGTCACCATCCCCCAGCGCGGCGGAAAGCTCAGGCCGCCGACGCCGTTGCCGAGGAAGTTGGACAGCAGGATCCCGTCGGCATAGACCGCCGAGCGCGCGCTGTTGCCGGTGCCTGAGGCACGGCTGGAAAGAATGGCGTGGTTGTAGTCGCCCACGTAGCGCTTGCGCACCAGCAGGCTGGGAAAGTACTTGAGCGCGTCCTCGCTGTCGGTCGCGTTGACGGACTGCTCCACCTGGGCGCCGGTGATGCCCTCGGTGGTGGTGGGAATCTGGGTGGGCAGCGACGTCGGCTGGCCGCCGGTGATGGTGACCATGCCCAGGTCCTTGACCGGGGCGGCGGTGTCCTGCGCGTGGGCGAGAAAGGCAAAGGGGAAGGCCACGGCGACAGCCGCAGCCAGACGGGTTTTCCGCATGGAATCTCTCCTGGGTTCGAACGCAAGCGGCGCCGCGCCCGCAAGCGGCGGACGCGAAGCTGCACGAAGGCGGGAATCAGGAGTGCTGCGGTGGCCCGCGCGCGGGCAAGGGCGCGGCGGTGAGCCAGGCGATGTGGGCCGCGACCGCGGGGCGCAGCGCGTGCGCCAGTTGCGTCGGCGGTGCCACGGCCAGGCGGTGCACGGGCGGCGGGCCCGTCAGGCTGGCGCACAGCTGGCAGTCCATCTTGTGGCCGCCGGGGTCCACTGCGCCGCCCTCGCCGTCCACCAGCAGCTTCATGCCGCCGGCGCTGGTGCAAACCAGTTCCAGGGATTCGCCCCGCACGAGCGGCGAAGCGGCCGCTGCCAGCAGCGCCAGCGCGAACCACGCCAGCACGAGGCGGGCGAGTCGGGGGACGTGGCGCAGGCGGTGCATGGGCGGGATTATCCGCGCCCGGCGCAACGCGTCTGCGCTATTCCGCCTTCGCCCCCGAGAACTGGACGATCTTCGCCCACTTCTCGGTTTCCATCCGGTGGATGGCCCAGAACTGCTCCGGCGTGCCCTCGATCGGCACCCCGCCCAGGTCGGCCAGCCTGGCCTTCATCACCGGGTCCGCCAGGGCCGCATTCACTTCGCGGTTGAGCCGCGCGATCACCGCCGCCGGCGTGCCCTTGGGCACCGCCACGCCGAACCAGGCGCTGGCCTCGTAGCCGGGCACCACTTCGCCAACGGCCGGCACGTCCGGCAGCGCCGGCGAGCGCTGCGCGCTGGTGACGCCGAGCGCGCGCACCGAGCCGCCGCGGATGTGGCCGATGATGGACGGCATGTTGTCGAACAGCACGTCGACCTGGCCGCCGATCAGGTCGGTGGTGGCCGGGCCGGCGCCCTTGTAGGGCACGTGCTTCATGCCGACGCCGGTCATGTACTTGAACAGCTCGCCCGAAAGATGCACCGAGGTGCCGGCGCCCGACGAAGCCATGTTGATCTTGTCCGGGTTCTTCTTGCCGTAGTCGATGAACTCGGCGATGGTCCTGGCCGGAAAGTTCTTCGTCACCGTCATCACGTTCGGCACCCGCACGATGCCCGCCACCGGTGCCAGGTCCTCGAGGAAGTTGAACGGCAGCTTCGGGTACAGCGTGGCGTTGATCGCGTTGGCCGGGTTGACCAGGAAGATGGTGTAGCCGTCGGCCGGCGCCTTGAGGGCGAACTCGGTCCCGATGTTGTTGCCGCCGCCCGGCTTGTTGTCGATCAGCACCTGCTGGCCGAGCCGCTGCGCCAGCCACTGCCCCATCAGGCGGGCCAGCAGGTCGGTGGTGCCGCCCGGCGGGTAGGCCACCACCCAGCGGATCGGCTTGTTCGGGTAGTCGGGGTCGGCCGCGGTGGCGGCAAAGGCGCTGCACAAGAGCAGCAGGCCGGAAACGAAGGTTCGCAACAGACGCATGTGCAGGTCTCCTGGTGGATGCGAGG